>NZ_JBWLUT010000079.1:0-12031 GCF_056504575.1 Blautia sp. CGZ-1-C1 | reverse complement strand
ATCCAAGCCATAGATAAAAAATGTAACTACATTAATTTTTTTTTTTTTTTTTTTTTTTGGAATTTTTTTTTTTTTTTTTTTTTTTTTTTTTTTTTTTTTTTTTTTTAAAAAAAAAAAAAAAAAAATTAAGTTTTTTTTTTTTTTTTTATATTTGGCATCAATAAAAATTTTTCCTTTAGATACAATGTCAATATCAAATGGACATCTGACTGCCGCACAGACCAGTTTTTTTGCCGCCTCTACGTCATTAATCTTAATTGTCTTATTTGCTGTTGTCATATTCGGTAATCTCCCTTTCCTTTTGGTCTCCGGTTACTGTTCACTTCGTTCTCAGTAACGGTCTTCGTCCTATTGTCAGGACTTTTATATTGATTTTTTGACCCAGTCGTATTATACTGATTCACACATTGATATACAAACGTTATTTTTCTATATCAGATATTCTATTTTTATATAGCATAAGGAGCCGACTGTATTATGATTCTTGATTATTATCGTATTTTTTATTATGTAGCTCAGTACAAGAGCTTTTCCAAAGCAGCCGACGTTATGGGAAATAATCAGCCCAACATCACCCGCTGTATGAATATCCTTGAGAACGACCTGGGATGCAAACTTTTTATCCGTTCTAATCGTGGAGTACAGCTGACAATTGAGGGCGAGCGTCTTTTTGAACACGTTTCTATTGCAATAGAACAGCTTGTATCCGGTGAAAATGAACTTCTCAAGGACAAAGGGCTGGAGAGTGGACTTGTCAATATCGGAGCCAGCGAAATCGCACTGCGCCTGTTTCTGCTGAATGAACTGGAAGTTTTTCACCATCATTATCCACATGTGAAGCTTAGAATTTCCAATCATTCCACACCGCAGGCAGTCCAGGCTCTGGAAAACGGACTGGTAGACTTCGCAGTAGTCACTACTCCTGTTGCGCTGAAGAAGCCTCTCCAGAGAGTTCCTCTGTATTCTTTCCGGGAGATTCTTATCGGCGGAGAGGAATATGCAGAAATTGCCTCCAGAAAACACCGTCTGCAGGACTTGCAGGATATCCCCCTGATCGGAATCGCACCGGGCACCAGTACAAGGGAATTATATACGCAGTACTTCATGCGCCATAATCTTCCCTTCTCGCCGGATATGGAAGTGGCAACAACAGACCAGATTTTTCCTATGGTACAGCATAACCTGGGAATCGGATTCTTTCCGGAAGAACTTGCCGCTGAGCATATCGCGAGGGGCAAAATCGTGCAGATTCCTATCGAGGAACCTCTTCCGGAGCGAAAAATCTGTCTGATCCGCAACGTAAAAAGACCACAGAGCATCGCTGCCCGCAGTCTTGAAGAACATCTCACCTCACATCGGGAAACTGAATAACTGTTACTGCAGACAGCAGTACCCCCAAAAACAGGGATCACTCCTGCAGATATCTGGTCTGCAGTGGCAATCCCTGTTTTATTGATGTTATTTATTTAATCCTTTCATGGATAAGCTGATACGTTTTTTCTTCATATCAACTCCGATCACTCTTACATCTACGATATCTCCTACACTTACTGCTTCGAGAGGATGTTTGATAAATCTCTCTGTCATCTCGGAAATATGCACCAGACCGTCCTGATGAACTCCGATATCTACGAATGCACCAAAATCAATAACATTACGGACTGTTCCTTTGAGAACCATTCCTTCTTTTAAGTCTTTCATCTCCAGTACATCGGAGCGAAGGATCGGCTTCGGCATATCATCACGCGGGTCACGTGCCGGTTTTTCCAGTTCTTTCACGATGTCACGAAGTGTGATCTCACCGATTCCCAGTTCGTTTGCCATCTTTTTGTAATCTCTTACCTGCAGGGAAAGTCCAAGCAGATTTCCTGCCACAACATCATTTGGTTTATATCCAAGTTTCTTAAGGAGTGCCGCTGCTGCTTCATAACTCTCAGGATGTACACTTGTCGCATCCAGCGGATTCTTTCCACCGGAAATACGCATGAAACCTGCGCACTGTTCAAATGCTTTCGGTCCTAATTTTGCAACTTTGAGAAGTTCTTTTCTGTCTGTAAACTGTCCGTTCTCTTCTCTGTAAGCTACGATATTCTTGGCGATTGCTTTGCTGATACCGGAAATATACTCTAACAGAGATGCCGATGCCGTGTTTAAATCAACACCGACTTTATTTACGCTGTCTTCTACGACACCGCTTAATGCTTCATCCAGTTTCTTCTGATTCATATCATGCTGATACTGACCTACACCGATAGATTTCGGATCGATTTTTACAAGTTCAGCAAGCGGATCCTGCACACGTCTTGCGATAGAAGCCGCACTTCTCTGTCCTACATCAAAGTTCGGGAATTCTTCTGTAGCAAGTTTACTTGCAGAGTAAACAGATGCACCTGCTTCATTTGTAATCACGTACTGTACCTTCTTCTCCGGAATTTCTTTGAGCATATCTACGATTACCTGCTCAGATTCACGACACGCAGTACCATTTCCTACTGAAATAAGAGAAACGCCGTATTTCTCGATCATTCCCTCTACTGTATCCTTGGCAGCACGGATTTTCTTCTCTGTTGTCGGTGCTGTCGGATAAACAACTGTAGTGTCCAGAACTTTGCCTGTTGCATCTACAACAGCCAGCTTACATCCTGTACGGAACGCAGGGTCCCATCCAAGTACGACCTTTCCGGCGATTGGAGGCTGCATCAGAAGCTGTTCCAGGTTCTTGCCAAATACATGGATTGCACCGTCTTCTGCCTTATCCGTGAGGTCGCTGCGGATTTCTCTTTCGATTGCAGGTCCGATAAGACGCTTGTAGCTATCCTCTACTACAGTTTTCAGGATTGATGTTGTATTTGGGTTGTCTTTTATAATGATTCTCTTGTTCAGGTAACGGAGAATATCTTCTTCCGGAGCATTTACCTTTACAGTGATAAATTTCTCCTTTTCTCCGCGGTTTAATGCTAGGATACGATGTCCTGCCAGTTTCTTGATTGGCTCTTCGAATTCATAATACATCTCGTATACTGACTGTGCATCTGCATCCTTTGCTGTAGAAGAAATGCTTCCGTTCTTTGTGGTCAGGTTACGGATATAGATACGATAATCCGCTTCGTCAGAAATACGCTCTGCAATGATATCTTTCGCTCCGTTTAATGCCTCAGTTACATTCTTAACGCCTTTTTCTTCAGAAATATATGCTTTGGCTTCCTCTTCTACCGGTTTATCTGTCATCTGCAGAAGGATAATATCTGCCAATGGCTCCAGACCTTTTTCCTTTGCGATTGTCGCACGTGTACGGCGTTTCGGGCGGTATGGTCTGTATAAGTCCTCTACTACTACCAGTGTCTGTGCATCCAGGATCTGTTTCTTCAGTTCTTCTGTCAGTTTGCCCTGATCTTCAATACTCTTTAACACCTGATTCTTCTTATCTTCCAGGTTTCTTAAATAAGTGAGTCTCTCTGAAAGAGTACGAAGCTGCTCATCATTAAGAGAACCTGTTGCTTCTTTTCTGTATCGGGAAATAAATGGGATGGTGTTGCCCTCGTCAATTAATTTGACTGCGGCTTCTACCTGCCATTTCTCCACTTTCAGTTCCTGTGTAATTGCCTGAATAATATCCATTAATTTTTTATCTCCTCTTGTTGCTTTTCAGAATGCAGATGCGTGTAATCGACCCTTGCATCCACATTGTTTTTCTTCCATAGCATAAAAAACGCTCTTGTGATAGGGTATCAATCTGGCGGTAATTTGTCAAGTGCGGGATTTTGGCATACATATGTCAAAATCCCACAGAATAACAGCGTATAAAAAGTAAATTACCCAAAATATTCATTAAGCTGTGCAATAAATTCTTCCGGCACTTTCCGTTCAAACGGAAAGCTTTCAATATTTCCCAGTCTGTCTGCAATATAGCCGAGCAAAACTGCACTTCTCTCCAGTGACCAGTCTGACAGCAGTGCAATGGTATCGTGACGGGTATGCATGCCAAACCCATCTCTGTTCAGAGTCATGGCAGGAATGCCTTTCCATGCAAAAGTATTGGAATCACTTCCCCATATCTGGTTCTTCGTTGACATTCCGATACCGATTTCATGAGCCATATATGTGAGTATACTGCAGACAGATGCATCACCGGTGACACCTGCCACAGTTCCGCCTACAAGCTGTCCGGCAAGATCTACATTCATGTTAAAACGATGTGCCGAAAGTTCATTTTCATGAATTTTGATATAATTCTGACTTCCCAGCAGACCTTTCTCTTCTGCACCAAACCATACGAATTCCATTGTTCTGCGTGGTCTGTGCTCTTTGAAATATCTGCAAAGCTCCATGATGATCGCGGCACTGGACATATTATCGTAAGCACCAGGTCCCTCTGGTACGGAATCATAGTGTGCAGTAAGAGTCAGGATCTCCTCTGCTTTATCTGTTCCTTTGATTCGTGCCACTACATTTCGGGATGTACGTGCCACTGTCTCCTGTTCTACAGACAGGCAGGCCCTAGCCGCCCCTCTTGTCACTAATTCGACAGCATCTTTATAATGAATGCTTACACCCGGAATTCTATTGTCATAATTTGCCGCTTCTTTCCCGGCTGCTTTTTTCTCTTCACCTGGCAGATTCTTCGGTAAGCTGTATGCACGCGGTGTCAAATCTACGCCCTCGTCCAATGGGGAACCGACAATACTTATAAAACCGGCTACACCTGCTTTCACCAGTTTCTGGTACAGTTCCTTTCTTACCGGGTCATTTACCATAACAATTTTCCCTCTGGCATTTGCGAGGCTGATCTCATCAGCATTCTCCACATACAAAAAAGATGCATTCCGTCCATTCTCATCTGTATTGGCACATCTTCCATATCCGGTTACGATGTATTCTTTTGCATATGGTTCCGTTATCGTAAGCTTCGCCTTTTTTACCTGAAAAGTTTCAAAACAAAACTCTTCCAGATGATTCTCCACACCAAAACTATTCAATGTTTCCTGAATAATCGTTGCTGCTTTTTCCTCTCCTACACTTCCTGCCTCTCTGATATAATCAAACTCCGCCAGAAACTCCATCTGACGTTTTCCACTGATTTCATTTGTGTTCATAATTGTAAAAACCTTTCTCAAATATATTTATACTACCAGCAATTATTCCTATTATACCATTTACGTATAAGTTTTTTCCACCATTATAAATGAGAAAATTCAGTAAAACCAAATTAATAAAAATAAAAAAAGACCTTTATCAACATTTTTACATTGTGCCAGTTAAAGGTCTTTCATATTATGATTTTATTTCAAGCTATTGAAGTATTCATCCCATGGTTTTGGTTCGTTATCTTCTTCCTCTTCCGGAGTTGTCTGACTCTGCAGGCTGTCCTGTACTTCTTTACTCTCTGAAGAATCATATGGGTTATCCTGTGTCGTTCTATTATTTTCCACAGAACCATACAAACTATCCTGGGTATTCTCACTTGCTGCATTATTCTGCACTTCTTTGTTCTCATCCGAAGCCACTGATGAATCACCTGTCACACTCCAGAACTGCTGCTGATTTTGCTGATTTTCCCCAAATGTTCCGCCAAACATCGGATTTACGAATTCCTGTGCATTACGTTCCTCTTCCTGTTTCTGTGCAGTGAGTTCTCCTGTCAGATCACGATAAAACATGGTTTCTGTCATGATCATATAAGGCAGTACCCACAAAAGTGCAATATAAAATGTAAAGACAGAAAGGAACATCAGCGGAATAAAACTTATCTTAAGCATCAGATATCTTCCAAAGTTTCCCTGCATCATTTCGATACTTTCTTTCAGAGCATCTGTTCCCTTCAGTTCCGGTCTGTCCGCCAGAATATAATATGTCATTTCCAGCGGAATAGACAAAATCTGATAAACGATCATTCCCACAAGCATCAGGAAAATACTTGTATACATCCAGGTAATCTGCGCCTCCAGAGAAGCACCTTCAGCCGGTGTATTCGTGTTTCCATAAATGGTATATGGCAACATGGTAAGCAAGTTAAGCACTGCCAGAAAAAAAGTAGCAACGATCACTCTGTCCGGGTGATGTTTATAAAAATAAATCAAATCATTTAGTGAATATGCTTTTCCTCTTGCAATATTCAGGTACATATAATTCAATCCTGCCGATATCACATTGATCAGCAATGTCAGAATAAATGTAAATGCATATCCCAATACAAGGTCAAGTGTTTTCTCGCCCGGAAACAGCGCGGAGGACAGCATGCTGCTGATCAGCGCCAGCGCCTGCACCACAACAAATGCCAGGATAAGCGTTCCATATTTGCCTGACATTGCCTGTTTTGCATATCTTTTTAATTCACGTCTCTGTGTCATTAAATTCTCCTAAATCAGTCGGCCAGATTAAATGCATCATGCACTGCATTCATCGCACGCACACCATCTTTTTCATTGATCAAAACTGTCACACGGATCTCAGACGTGGAGATCATGTTGATATTTACACCTTCATTGTAAAGGCTCTCAAACATCTTCGCAGCTACTCCAGGATTGCTCATCATTCCTGCTCCTACGATGGAAAGCTTCGCAATATTTCTCTCAGAATGCAGTTCTGCATATCCAAGTCTTGCCTGATTTGCATCCAGAGTTGCAACAGCATCATCCAGGTCATTTCCGTCTACAGTAAAGGAAATATCCTTCTTGCCTGCACGTCCGATAGACTGCAGAATAACATCTACATTAATATTCTTCTTTGCAAGGGTATCAAATAATTTAAAAGCCACACCCGGCTCATCTTTTAATCCGATTACTGCGATTCTCACTGCATCTGTATCCAGAGCAACACCGCTGATCAACATTCTCTCCACTGTAACTTCCTCCTTTACCACGGTTCCTTCGCTGTTATTCAAACTTGAACGTACCACAAGCGGCACACCATATTTCTTAGCCATCTCTACAGAACGGTTATGAAGTACACCTGCTCCGAGAGTCGCAAGATCAAGCATTTCATCATAAGTGATCTCTTTGAGCTTTCTTGCTTTCGGAACCTTACGCGGATCTGCTGTATAAACCCCATCTACGTCTGTATAAATTTCACATGCGTCTGCATGAAGAGCTGCCGCGAGCGCAACTGCTGTTGTATCAGAACCGCCTCTTCCAAGAGTTGTATAATCATCATACTTGTCAACTCCCTGGAAGCCGGTAACAACTACGATCTTCTTACTATCCAGTTCTCTTCTGATACGCTCTGTATCAATTCTCTTTAAACGTGCATTTCCGTGAGCACTTGTTGTATGCATGGCAACCTGAAATGCATTCAGGGAAACAGCAGGAACTCCCTGCTTGTCCATCGCCATTGCCATCAAAGCAACGGACATCTGCTCACCGATCGTAAAGAGCATATCCATCTCTCTTTTCGGCGGTTTCTCATTAATATCCTTCGCCATCGTAATCAGTTCGTCTGTATATTTGCCCATCGCAGACAGAACAACTACCACGTCATTTCCCTTTCTGTACTCCTCTATACAGCGGTTGGCAACATTAAAGATACGTTCTTTATTTGCAACCGATGTACCGCCAAATTTCTTGACAATTAACATCTTTTTGCTTCCTCCATAATAAGTTTACAGGAAAGAGAAGCTTCTCATATCTTCCCTTTCCTGTTCTGTTTACAGTAATCACTGTACAAATATTTATCTGAAGTTTTGTATCAGCGTCCACCTTATCAGGCACACTATATGATACACGAAATCTGTCAGTTTATCAATCTTTTACTCTAATCTTTGCAAGTACCTGATCCCCGATCTGAGTCAGCTTCTCTTCAAATTCTCCCTGTGTCATTTCATCAGTGATAATTGCACATTCCTGTGGAAGCTGTCCCAGGCTGATGATCTCAACATCACCAAATACCTTCTTCACTTTTTCTGCTGCTTCTTTTTTGATTCTCACAAAAAACTTTCCTGTCACTTCATCCAGTGGTTTCAATACTGCCGGAGTACTGTTCCAGTTTGTCACAATGTTAACATGGAGATGTTTGGCAGCATCCACAATATCACCAACTACAGCACTTGCTGTAGGAAGTTTACCTGCACCGCTTCCATAGAACATGGCATCTCCAAGCATATTTCCATGTACAAATACTGCATTAAACACATCATTTACACTGTAAAGAGGGCTGTTCTGACCGAGCATAAACGGTGCTACCATTGCATAACAGGTTCCGTCTGCCAGTCTGCGGCTGGTTCCAAGAAGTTTGATAGTTCTGCCAAGTTTCGCAGCATATTCCATATCTTCCGGTGTGATCTTTGTGATTCCCTCTGTATAAATATCTTCGAAATCAAAATATCTCTCATAGGCAAGAGAAGAAAGAATCGCAATCTTACGGCATGCATCATATCCTTCTACGTCTGCGGTAGGATCTGCTTCTGCATATCCTTTCTGCTGTGCTTCTTTTAATACCGTATCAAACTCGCAGCCTTCTGTATTCATCTTATAAAGCATGTAGTTGGTTGTTCCGTTCAGGATACCTGTCACTTCATCAATCTCATCTCCTGTAAGAGAGGAATTGATCACACGGATGATCGGGATTCCGCCGCCGCAGCTTGCCTCGAATAAGAAGTTAATGCTCTTTTCTTTCGCGATATCCATCAGTTCGCGGCCATGTTTTGCAACCAGAGCTTTATTGGAGGTACATACATTCTTTCCTGCCAGAAGTGCTTTCTTTACAAAAGTATAAGCCGGCTCTACACCGCCCATAACCTCTACTACGATATCCACTTCCGGATCATTCACAATCTGCTCATAATCATGAACCAGAACCTCTTCTACCGGCTGTCCCGGGAAATCACGAAGATCCAGGACATATTTTACGTTAAGTTCCTCTCCGGCACGTCTTGTAATGCTCTCTTTGTTTGTGTTTAATACTTCAAATACACCGCTTCCAACTGTGCCATATCCTAAAATTGCTACATTGATCATTTTCTTTTACTCCCTGCCTAGTATTTTCAGATAGTGAATTCCTTCATTCTGTTCAATTGTCTCAACCATTGCTTCCGCATCTCCCTCTCCCGGAAGAATATCCACGCTCAAAGTAAGTGTGGCAATTCCGTTGATCGGAATGCTCTGATGAATGGTAAGAATGTTTCCATGAAACCGTGCAATTGTCTGCAGGACAACCGACAAAAGCCCCGGTTCATCATCCATCTGGATGATAAAGGTGATTGTCTTTCCCCTGGTTTCTTCATGAAATGGAAAAATATCATCTTTGTATTTGTAAAAAGAACTCCTGCTGATTCCTGTGCGCTCTGCCGCATCCTGCACAGTGTCCACCTTGCCGGAATCAAGAAGCTTCTTGGCTTCCACGACCTTTAACAGCACTTCCGGAACCGCGCGTTCCCTTACTACAAAATATTTCTTTTTTTCTGATACTTGTTTCTGCATATCAATTTACCTGTCCGTTTCTTAAAGACATTTGTTTTCATATAATGGATATCTTATCACAATGGACAAAAATACGCAAGAAATATGTTTCTGCATAAACAGATTATCTCATCTGTATTTCCTACATCGCATAATATATCTACAAATCACCATAAAACGCTCAACTATTTATACAACGCGAAAAAGGCTGTCGTAATCCGGGACAGCCTTTTCTAATGTTTTATTTCTTCAGCGCGATCCATTTCAGATATGCATTGATAAAGATATCGATTCCGCCGTCAAGCACTGCATCCACATTTCCGGTCTCCTCGTTTGTACGATGATCCTTGACCATAGTATATGGCTGCATGACATAAGAACGGATCTGATTTCCCCATCCGATATCAGTTACCTCTCCACGGATACCGGAAAGTTTCTCCTCTGCTTCCTGCTGCTTAAGAAGATACAGCTTCGCTTTCAGCATCTGCATTGCTTTATCTTTATTCATATGCTGAGAACGTTCATTCTGACACTGTACCACGATTCCGGTCGGGAAATGTGTGATACGGATGGCAGATGATGTCTTATTGATATGCTGACCGCCGGCACCACTGCTTCGGTAAGTATCGATACGGATATCGTCATCATTGATCTCTACATCCAGATCCTTCTTGATATCCGGCATAACATCGCAGGATACGAAAGAAGTCTGGCGTTTACCTGCCGCATTAAAAGGAGAGATACGCACAAGACGGTGAACTCCTTTCTCTGACTTCAGATAACCATAAGCATTTGTTCCGTTTACCTGGAATGTAACAGATTTAATGCCTGCTTCATCACCATCCAGATAATCCAGCACTTCCAGACTGAAACCTTTCTTATCTACCCAGCGGCTGTACATACGATAAAGCATGCCGCACCAGTCACAGGCTTCTGTTCCGCCTGCACCTGCATTTAACTTGATGATGGCGTTCTCACTGTCATATTCTCCGGAAAGAAGTGTCTTGATACGGATATTGTCGAAATCCTTCTGGAATTCATCCAGCATCTCCTGAATCTCAGGAATCAATGCAGGATCGTTTTCCTCATATCCCATCTCGATCATGGTTTCCATATCTTCCATCTGAGTAATCAGATTCTGATAAGTCTCCATGTCATCTTTCATGTCTTTTAATTCTTTCATTTTCTTCTGGGAAACTTCTGCGTCATCCCAGAAATCAGGCGCTTCCATCTCGCGCTCTAATTCTTCGACCTTCTGCTCTTTGTTAGCGAGGTCAAAGTGAATCCCTCACTTCCACTAATGGTTCTGTATAAGTTGCAAGAATGCTCTTGAACTGGTCTAATTCAACCACAGCTTCACCCACTTTCTTATTTTTAAATATAAATATTCTTTGTCAGATTTTTACGATATCCGACTGGATTTTCTGTTCAGACAAGTATAACAGACGAACACTTGTAATTCGTTCCGCCACTTGTCGATAACCCTGCAAACAGTTTCCATTACGCTGTTTGACTCGTTTAAAATAATAGCATATCTTCCATCAAAATACAAATAAAGAATTATCCGCAGCACAAATCTTGTTACTGTTCACTCCGCTCTCAGTAATACGCCTCGCGGGATAGTAGATGTGAACAGTAACCAAATCTTTACTGCGGGCTATAGGCAACTCTATAAAATTTTTTGATTTTTATGAGAAAAAGCTCTCCGCCACACTCATATCTGCAATATATCCGACCGTACCTGTCATGTAGATTGTTCCGTCCTCTTCAATATCAATCTGAATCATTCCGCCAGGCTGGTTTACATTAATGCGGGATTCCACAAGTCCCAATTTATATGCCGCAGCCGCTGCCGCACAGCTTCCTGTTCCGGATGCCTTTGTATAACCGGAACCTCTTTCCCATATTTCGATATCCAGATTTCCTTTGTCAATCTGGCGGCAGATCTGCAGGTTCATTCTCTCCGGAAATTCATCCGCGTTTTCCACATAAGGTCCCAGATTTCTGACAGCTTCTGCACTTACATTATCTGTAAAAATAATACAATGTGGATTTCCTACTGTCAGACAGGTAGCTTTATATTCTTTTCCATGGAACATAAACCCTTCCTTAATTACTTCGCGGACTTCACCGGATACCGGAATGTCGCTGGAAATAAACGATGGTTTTCCCATATTTACTTTAAATTCCGTTGCACGGCTGTTCAGACATTCTACCTGAATTGTACCGGACAAGGTTTCAATGTCAAATTTCTTCTCTGTAACATATCCCTGATCCATCAGATACTTTGCAAAGATACGCACACCATTTCCACTGATTGCTGACTCACTTCCGTCTGCATTGTAAATACGCACCCCAAGTTTTCCCTCAATCTCTACCGGTCCATAGAGCACGCCGTCTGCTCCCAATCCGAATCCTCTCTGGCAGAGAAGGGCAACTTTCTTTCCCTGGAGCTGCACCCTGTTCCTCTTTGGATCCAGAATAAGATAATCATTTCCAAGTCCCTGGTATTTACTCATAATAATTGTATTTGCCATAGCCGCATCCCTCTCCTTATCTATCACTCACAAATATATTCTTTCAAAATCACTTTCTACTAATCTGTCATATTCTTCTTTTACTTACTATAGGCTTATTATATT
>NZ_JBWLUT010000078.1:0-29379 GCF_056504575.1 Blautia sp. CGZ-1-C1 | reverse complement strand
GTAAAGGAACAGCGCTGTTTTATTTGAGAAGTTATGATATCAAAAATAATCGTACCATCTTCCAGTACGGTTTTCTCGTAAGAAACCTCTTTACCCTTAAATTTGTTCTTAATGTATTCTTCCGGATCATCCAGTTCCAGTTCTTCCACAAAAACATCCCGCATCTGATTGCGCGGACATTTATTAAAAATTTCCCATATTAATTCATATTCTTTCATTATCTTTCCACTTTCTGTATTTGAATATTTATAACTTTTTTTGACTTACAAATCCATAACCAAATAACTGCTTCGCAGTTTATCAGAAGGGGCTTGTACCCCTTCTGATACAAGCAAGTCCCCACCCACTGCTTATTGCTCTTCGCAATTGAAGCAGGGGACTTACTTGATTTGGTTAAATTGTATTGTTTAAAATATTTTGTGTGCATCCATTTTGAACTCATTATAATTATTTTTAGATTTTTTGTCAAAAATAATTGCATGAAATCAAATTATAGCGTATGATAATTTATAATTATCAAAATAGCAAATGTTACTGTATATCTATTGCCGTCAGATTTTATTATCTTCCGGCATATTTGTTATATTCAGTAACTGCAAAATTACATATATAAAGGAGAGAAATCTATGAAACTTTTAAAAGACCGAATTCTTAAGGATGGAATTGTAAAACCGGGAAATATTTTAAAAGTAGACAGCTTCTTGAATCATCAGATGGATATCACTCTCATCAATGAAATCGGCAAAGAGTTCAAACGCCGCTTCTCTGACTGTCCAATTACCAAAATCCTTACAATTGAAGCATCCGGTATCGGTATTGCCTGTATCGCAGCTCAGTACTTTAATGTACCTGTCATTTTCGCAAAGAAAGCACAGAGTGTCAATCTGGATGGAGAAATGTACACAACTAAGGTAGAATCTTTTACTCACAAGAAAGTATACGATGTTATCCTTTCCAAGAAATTCCTTGGTCCGGAAGATCATGTTCTTCTGATTGATGACTTTCTTGCCAATGGATGTGCACTTCTCGGTCTGATCGATATCGTTAAGAAATCAGGGGCTACACTTGAAGGTGCCGGCATTGTAATTGAGAAAGGCTTCCAGCATGGGGGCCAGCAGATTCGTGATATGGGGATCCGTCTGGAGTCTCTTGCAATCATCGATTCTATGTCTGACGATTCTTTAACATTCAGAGAATAATTTTTCTCCTGTAATTTTCATTTTTTAGGGCAGAAAAGATAGTTTCTTCTATCTCTCCTGCCCTTTTTATATTTCCCTATGAATTTTTGTATTACTGTACACAGAGTAGGCTGTAATATTTTTGCCACTTTCTGATTCGATGTTTTATCTGTTCTTTAATCTTTTGCCAGCTTCAGTGTAGTCTTCGGAGCTGGTGTTGGTGTTGGTGTTGTTTTCGCTTCCGAATCATCTTTCGGCGAATCTTCCGGGGTTGATGTTGCTTCTGGTGTATCAGTTACCTCAGGGGTTGGTGTTGCCTCTGGTGTTGGCGTTGGATCAGGCGCAATTTCATCTTCTGTATAAGTTCCGTTATCCACCAGAATCTGATAGTTATCTTTATCGATCACCTGCGCTCCACAGGTAAATGTTCCCACAATTTTCATACCATTATCATACTGTGAATAATCTTTTACATCAACTTTCTCACCCGTCAGATAATCAATTGCCATCTGAGCTCCGCCCTTCGCAAGCTCTTCACGATCCATAAACATGGTAAACGACATCTTACCTGTTGCAATATCTTTTACTGCCCGAACTTCACTGCCATAGCCAGTAATCACCGGCCATTCTTCGCTTTCAGATTCCAGATCATTATCGCTTAGTACTTCCTCTGCTGCATATGCAAATCCATCATACGCTGTACAGATAATATCTGGTGTTTTCTCTTCCATATAGAACTCTTTTATTATCGATTCCAGCTTTGACTTTGCAGATGTCTCACTCCATCTCATGATCGCAGTGTCATCAAATGATGTATTTCCTGATTTACATACAAGAGTTCCATCATCCAGATATTCCTGAAGTCCTTCCTGGATTCCATTGCACAAAAACAGCGCACTGTTGTCATCCGGAGATCCCATAAGAAATTCTATGGTATAAGATTTCTTATCTTCCCTTGCCTTATCCAGATCCATCTTCTTGACTATTTCAGCAGCAATATCTTTTCCGATTGCTCTGGTATCATATGAAGCATAATAATTAATATCTGCAGTATCGCAAATCAATGTATCATAGGAAATAACCGGTATCTCCTGCTCCTTTGCAGTTTTTAAGATATCTGTCAGGCCATATGGATCTACAGGATCAATAATAAGAGCTGAAACCTGCTCATCAATGAACTCCTGTATCTGAGAAATCTGAAGTGCTGAATCGCCGTTTGCATTCTTAATATCAGCCTCATATCCACCATCTGCAATCTGCGAAGTCATTGCCTCACTGTCAATCTTTGCATTCTCATCTTCTTCTGAAAGGAGCACTCCGATTTTTCCAGCCGGAGCTTCTGTCACCTCATCATCTGAAGAATCGTCTGACTGATTCGCATTATTATCAGAAGAATCCTTACCTGTGGATTCACTCTCAGACGCATCTGAATTCTTTTCTCCTGATTCTTTGCTGCCCTCTGTTTTGCTACTGTCATCAGCATCAGAGGTCTGTTTATTTTCTGCTTCTACTTTATCGCCTTCCTCTGTTACCTCACCTACACCCTCTTCTTCTACCTGGGCACTTTCATTAGCTGCTTCTTTTGCATCATTCTTTTCACATGCGGACAGGAACATGGAGGATACCATTATTCCAAGCAGAATAGCAGTTGCTCTTCTTTTCATAATATGATCCTTTCTATCTTTATTTATCGGCTTATTTGTCAATTCCCTTATAATCCCTCGCAATGTTTTTGAGATAGTCACGATAGGCAACGGCCACCTTCTTAGGCTTCAGGATATGTACGTTTCTGCCCATTGAAACCAGCCAGCCAAATAATGCCTTGTCGACTACTGCCTCGACTGTCACAGTAAAACTATCTGCTCCTTTTTCCTTGCAGACAACTTCCGGACCAAATGTACGCAGGATTTTCTTTTTTGCCGAGTTCTGACATATAAGCTTCAGCTCTTTCTTATTCTCGGCATTCTGATCAGGTACCGGTGCCGGCACACGTCCTGACAGAGTCTGCTCTTTCTGAACTGTCGCTTTTGCTGTTATTTCTCCTGTCTCTGACACTGCTTCCTGATGTTTCGTCTCTTCACCTTCATTGGTTATAGCTGAGGAATCTTCTTCTGTTTTTTTCGTATTTTCTGTAAAATATCCGCCTTCGCGGCCTCTTCTATAGTGTATTTCCATTCCAAAATCACGTAAAGTCTCCAGATCATCATAGATACTCTTTCGCTCTGCGCGTATTCCCCGTTCTTCTAACTTTGTCAGAATTTCCTGCATGGAAACCGGCTTCTCACTGGTAGTTTCAGATAACATTCTCTCCAGATACAGGATTTTTCCTTTTTGATTACATGATTTCGCCATAATTATCCTCTCACAAATCTGTGGTATATATAGTCATTTGCTTCTTTTTCCTGACTGTCATCCAATGGTGCAAGTTCTACTTCTTTTCCATACTTTCTTTCCAGCGCATGTCTGATAAGCCAGTCCGCAAGCTGTGGATTCTTCGGGAGTAACGGTCCGTGCAGATAAGTTCCAATCACATTTTTATATACTACTCCTTCGTATCCTGACTGGCCATCGTTGCCTTTTCCATAAAGCACTTTTCCTAATGGTTTATTGCCATTGATGCAGGTTCTGCCACCATGATTTTCAAATCCTACAATTGGCATGTCAAACAAGTCACTTTGCAGCACGATATTCTCGATCAGTCTTCCTTCGCCCTGCTCTGTATAAAGATCTACCAGGTCAAGGCCTTTTATATTCCCCTGTTCTGTTTTATAATACTTTCCAAGCAGCTGATAACCACCGCAGATTGCAATAACAACTCCATTATCCTCCACATAAGCCTTAAAGTCCGGCTGAATCTCCTGGAGCTTCTCACATACGATCATCTGCTCTCTGTCTGAGCCGCCGCCGAGAAGTACGATATCAAGCTTTGAGAAGTCTATTTTATCATCCAGCTCAAATGGAATCGTCTCTGCTTCTATTCCCCTCCACAGGCATCGCTTCATCAGGCACTGAATATTTCCCCTGTCGCCGTAAAGATTCAGAAGATCCGGATATAAATGTCCAATCGTGATTTTCATTATTTCTCGCCCTCCAGTTTCTTCAGAATGTTTCTGGTACTAAACAATGCTGTATAATTTACAAGTACATACAGATTACCCACACCATCCTCTACTCTGTCCCGGATGGCTTTCTCTACATCTCCCTCCAGAATAGACGGAATATCTACATATTTCAGACGCAGACGCATATCCTGACAGCGGATTCCGCTTACCGTAATAGATTTTACTGTGGAATTGCCAAGGAGGTCAAAGTCTACATCCCAGAGCCAGGAAATATCTGTTCCATCCTGCGCATTATCATTGATTGCGATAATAATATCTTTTGGAGACTGATCCTGCATCACCGCAGAAATATTCTGGTTAAATCCCGCCGGATTCTTGGCAAGATTTAATGTCACTCCGGTACCTTTGATGCGGAACTGTTCCATACGGCCATTCTCCGGATTGAACTTGCTAAGCATATCCTCAAAATGTGTTCCATCAAATCCCGCCGTTCTCACACCGGCATATGCTGCCAGAATATTATATACATTGTAGAAGCCCTTATAGTTTGCCACAATATGCTTTCCTTCTACATTAAAGCTCAGCTGGTCACCAACCTTTACATCCTCTGCATCAAAATTCAGCTTCGGTCTTGCAAAACCACATTTCGGGCAGTAATAATCTCCAAGCTGGCTATAATGATAGAATCTGTATTCCAGCTTCTCACCGCAGCATTTACAGAAACGTCCCTCTCTGATCTCGTTTGCCGCAGATTTGATCACAGGCTTGCTGATTCCATAAGTTACATATGAATTTCCTGAATCCATGGCAAGATATGCGGATAATGCATCATCACCATTTACAATGATCTGCATTTTCGGCACTTTACGCATCATTTCTTCCAGAATATTCATGGTAATATCAATCTCACCGTAACGGTCAAGCTGATCTCGGAAAAGATTTGTCAAAAGCATATAATCTGGTTTGATTCTCGGAAAAATATGTCTGGTCGACGCTTCATCAGCCTCAATGCAGGCATAATCTGCGTCAATCTTTCCATTCCATTTCGCCGCCAATACAAAAGCTGCCACAACACCATTAAGCATATTGGAGCCTGTATGGTTACAGATTACCTTCTGTCCCTCCGCCTCTAATGCCGCACAAAGCATATTATTGGTAGTTGTTTTTCCATTAGTACCGCAGGTTGCAAAGATTGCCTTTCTCACCTGCGAAGAAAGCTGCTCCAGGATATCCGGACAAATCTTAATTGCCACTTTTCCTGCCCAGGTTACACCCTGTCTTCCCATTTTCTTACATACATATCCTACAAATTTCGCTGCCAAGACAGCAGTCATTACTCTTATTTTCATTGTGTATTATATTTCCTTTATAATATGATCACCGTTATTATTTCGCTGTACCGACAAGTTGATTTTTGAAACAATCTTGTCGATACGGTAGATGAAAACCGTCAGGATTTCCGAAACAATAATAAACAGTTGTTTTATTCAAAATCTGTATCCTGCAGATAATCCGAACACACACCAGCCGCACCTTTCTGCATATAGCCCTGCGCTTCCTTCAGATTATTTACAGTATAAATATATAGCTTTATTCCTTTTTTGTCAAAAATCTCCTGGACATCCTCTGACCAGTATTTATAATAAACCGTTGCTGCCTGAATATTTTTCTCTTTGCAAAATGCTGCAATCTCTGTCAGATCTTCTTTGGAATATTCCTGCCATAACGAATAAATATAAGCAGGAAAATTATATAGCAGTGCAGTTCCTGCGAACATGGCCTGATTATAAATTTCCGGTATGACCTGTCCCATCACATCAGGAACACCTGCTTCCTGAGCTAATTCGATATAATCGGCATAATCTTCAAGTGTTTTCTGGTAATTCCGGACAGAATACTGCTTAGAATCCAGCATCACAAACGCATCCGGATAATCACTCAGCAACATTAACAAATCTTTAAATGTCATCGGAGTATATTTTCCACAGACAGGTCTGGATATAAACTCTTCTGAGGACAACACATTCTTTCCATCGCCTTCCCACTGATCCAATGATTGATTCCAGCTATGGCGACATACCCAGACATTGTCAGAAGTCTTCACAAGGTCGACTTCAAATAATCTGCATCCCATCTGATAACTCGCCAGAAAACTCTCTTTTGAATTTAAATATGTCTTATCGCCAATACCACCTAAGGCATGTGCGATCGTCTTATAATTCTCCCAGTTAAATTCAGGGGGAGTGGCAGATATGGAATTGATATCATTCCCCCATAGGAAAAGTGTAACAGCCAGTAATTCTACTAACAGCAGAAATAATCTGATGCAATAACCTAATCCTGATTTTTTCTTTGTAGTATTCTGACTCAATTTCTTATTCTCCTGACTGTCATTTGTATTCCTCTTCTAAACTGCTTATTGCTCTTCGCAACCTCCGCAGGGGACTTACTTGATTCGGTTAACTCAACATTTATATACTCTACGATTTTACGCTATCTGACACAAATAATCAAGGGCAATAAATAGCAAAAAAGGATCTGCTAATTTCAGATAAAATAAAAACTGCACATACATGGCCGACACCATATATATGCAGTCTCATTATCGTTTGGACAAATATAAGTCAGATATAATTATACTAACTCGATCAGTACTTCCATTGCAGCATCGCCTTTACGCGGTCCGATCTTAACGATTCTTGTGTAACCACCGTTACGGTCAGCGTATTTTGGAGCGATCTCATCGAACATCTTGGCAACCATATCTACGTCTTTTGTGTTTTTCTTTCTTCCAGCGCCTTTTGCAGGTACTTCTTTAACTGGATAGAAAACTTTCATCATCTGACGACGAGCGTGAAGTCTGGAAGGAGCATCTTTCTTGATCTCTTTCTGTACTTCATCGTATACAGTTTTCTTCTTTCCGTCAACAACTTCTTTTACTCTCTTGCCTTCAGCGTCTTTACGAGCTACTTTAGCAGTTACAGTAACAGTTTCGAAGTTGTCTTTTTCACGAACAGCCATAGCTACAAGGCTCTCAGCGATTTTACGGATTTCTTTTGCTTTAGCTTCTGTAGTAACGATTTTTCCATTGTATAACAGATTTGTTACCTGGTTTCTCAGTAATGCTTTTCTCTGATCAGAAGTTCTGCTTAATTTTCTATATTTTGCCATTTAATTTTCCTCCATCTGTGGGACAGCCGGGCACGCTTGTTCGGTCTTACTGTCCGACTGCTTAGGCATTCCCACCGTATAATATCTCTTCGTTAAATGTTCTTACTCTTCTGTAGGCTGAAGCTGTAATCCCAGCTCTTTCAGTTTCGCAAGAACTTCTTCTAATGATTTACGTCCAAGGTTACGAACCTTCATCATATCATCAGAAGTCTTGTTACATAATTCTTCAACCGTATTAATGCCGGCTCTCTTCAAGCAGTTATAGGAACGAACAGATAACTCAAGTTCATCAATGCTCATTTCCAGAACTTTTTCTTTCTCATTGTCTTCTTTCTCGATCATAACCTCAGCGGTCTTTGCATTCTCGGAAAGGTCAATGAAAAGGCTTAAGTGCTCGCTTAATACTTTTGCTGCAAGGCTTACAGCCTCGTCCGGATCAAGTGTACCGTTTGTGTACACATCCAGTGTCAGCTTATCGTAATCGGTTACCTGGCCAACACGAGTATTCTCTACGATCATGTTAACTCTTTCTACAGGAGTGTAGATTGCATCAACTGCAAGTACACCGATAGGCATATCATCAGATTTACCTTTGTCAGCACTGATATATCCACGGCCTTTTGTAATAGTAAGCTCCATAGCAAGTCTGCAGTCCTTACCACCATTTAAGGTAGCAATTACCTGATCAGGATTCATAATCTCAATATCCTGATCAGCCTGAATATCAGCTGCAGTTACAACACCTTTACCTTCACACTCAATGTATGCAGTCTTAGGCTCATTGTCTGTACTGTGATTCTTAATAGCAAGGCTCTTCAGATTCATGATAATATCACTTACGTCTTCTTTTACGCCCGGAATGGAGCTGAATTCGTGAAGCACACCATCAATTTTAACCTGGCTTACAGCTGCACCCGGCAGGGAAGACAGCATAATTCTTCTTAAAGAATTTCCAAGTGTAGTTCCATATCCTCTTTCCAGAGGCTCAACTACGAATCTGCCAAATTTTTTATCTTCAGATAATTCGGTAATCTCGATTTTAGGTTTATTAAAATCAAACACTATAAGGTTCCCTCCTTCTGGGTTAATAAAAGTTTGAGGGTATTCATTCAAATACTACAATTCAGCGGATGATAAAATCAGCCACTGAATCGCATAATGCAGAAATATTACTAGGTAATCTTCTACGATATAATCCTATGGATTATTTGGAGTACAACTCGACGATAAGCATCTCGTTTACAGGAACGTCGATTGCTTCTCTGTTAGGAAGTTCTTTTACAGTTCCTTTTAAATTCTCCTGATCTACATCAATCCATTCCGGAACAAGACGTCCACCAGTTACTTCAAGGATACCTTTGTATCTTTCAGAACCTTTGGATTTCTCTCTGATTTCGATCTCGTCACCAGCTTTTACAAGGTAGGAAGGAATGTTTACACATTTTCCGTTTACAAGTACATGCTTGTGGTCAACAATCTGACGAGCTTCTTTTCTTGTTCTTGCAAATCCCATACGGAATACAACATTGTCAAGTCTGCTCTCAAGAAGGATCATAAGGTTTGCACCAGTCTGTCCCGGCATTCTGTCAGCTTTGTTGTAGTAGTTGTGGAAAGGTTTTTCCAGAACTCCGTAGATGAATTTTGCTTTCTGTTTTTCTCTTAACTGTAAACCATACTCAGACATTTTACGATTAGCACGTTTTAACTGTCTTGTGGATTTTTTATCAATTCCTAAATAAATCGGATCCAGGCCAAGGGATCTGCATCTTTTCAGAACAGGCACTCTATTTACTGCCATTTCTCAAATACCTCCTAAATTAGACTCTTCTGCGTTTTGGTGGACGGCAACCATTGTGTGGTACCGGAGTTACGTCACGGATGCTTGTTACTTCCAGTCCGCAAGCCTGAAGGGCACGGATTGCAGCTTCACGTCCTGATCCTGGTCCTTTTACCATAACGTCTACAGTTTTTAAACCATGAATAAGTGCAGCTTTTGTTGCAGTCTCAGCTGCCATCTGTGCTGCATAAGGAGTAGATTTTCTTGAACCTCTAAATCCAAGACCACCAGCACTTGCCCATGAAAGAGCGTTTCCTTCATTGTCAGTCAGAGTAACAATTGTATTGTTGAAAGAAGACTGAATATGTGCCTGTCCGTGTTCAACGTTTTTCTTGACACGACGTTTTGTAGTCGCTTTCTTAGTCACTTTAGCCATTTTAAAACTAACCTACACTTTCCTATTTATCAATCAAATATATGTTCCAAGAAACACCATGTTCACTAAATTCATTTTCTCGCTTTACTCGTCATTCATTAAGTGACCATGCAAGCTTCCTCATAAGATCAGCTTACGCTTATCAGATGTTTAAAGCTTTATTTATTTCTTCTTATTAGCTACTGTTCTCTTAGGACCTTTACGTGTTCTGGCGTTGGTCTTAGTCTTCTGACCACGAACCGGAAGTCCTTTACGATGACGGATACCTCTGTAGCATCCGATTTCCTGCAGTCTCTTAATGTTGAGGGCGATTTCTCTACGAAGGTCACCTTCTACTGTCATTGTTTCATCAATAACTGCGCTAAGTCTCTTAACTTCGTCATCAGTCAGATCTCTGACACGTGTGTCAGGATTAACTTCTGCCTTTGCAAGGATTCTTATCTGCGCTTGGTCTACCAATACCATAAATGTAGGTAAGACCGATTTCAATACGTTTTTCTCTTGGTAAGTCTACACCAGCTATACGAGCCATGTACTGTTTCCTCCATCTTCTACTTTGAAAGTCCTTGATGCCTGTACATCACTTACATTCGTAAAATACACTCCTGTAAGGTGAAATGGGATGTATCTGTCACTTCACTTTCTTATTTCTTAGTTCCTAATTGGGGTGCCTCGGTAAAACACCCAGCTGCAATTGGCGAAAAGCAGCCTTTCCGAATTATTGCGGCCAACGGGCCAACGTTGCCTCTCGGTATTAGGCAATACATGCTAAAACTATCTTAACAGTCTGAACAACCCTTCCGGGTGTCTCACACTGCAGCCGCACGTTACACAAACTCTAAACTGTCAATTAACCCTGACGCTGTTTGTGTTTTGGATTCTCACAGATTACTCTGATAGATCCTTTTCTTTTAATGATCTTGCATTTTTCGCAGATCGGCTTTACAGATGATCTTACTTTCACTGGAAATCCTCCTTCCGTAAATTCATTAAAATCTGCAGTTTTTTGAGCGCGCAAATACATACTACTCACGCGTTCGGCTTATATACTATCACACCAAAATATAAAATGCAAGCACTTTTTTGCGTAAAATCGCATTTTTTCATTTTCTCCCCCTTTTTCACGCACATAACATCTTAATTCCATCCCCGGAAAATTGTAATTTCTTCCCTAATCTCAGTTGCTTCACCTCCCCCTTTTGCCAATAACCAGCCTTTATCAGCAACCAGCTCTTACCAGTAACCAGCATAGAAAAATAATTCATTTCCTGTGCATTTGCAGGCGTCTTAGATATTCTTAGTACTTAAAAATCTGCGTTATGAGAAGAAAAGTCACTGTCTGAGCGCAGCGAGTAATCCAGACTTTTCTTCTCATGCTTTTAGCAGATTTTTAAGTACTTAGAATATCTTAGACACCGAAACCGCACAGGAAATGAATTATTTTTCTATGCGTCCCTTTATATAAATAAAAAAGAGAGCCAGATTTCTCCAACTCTCTTAGCAGTATAACTATAATCTTCCTATTTATCTCTCCAGATAATTCTGCCCTTAGACAGATCATACGGAGACAATTCAATCGTAACTTTATCTCCAGGAAGAATACGAATAAAATTCATACGTAACTTTCCACTGATATGTGCAAGCACCACATGTTTGTTCTCCAGTTCCACTTTAAACATCGCATTAGGCAGCTTCTCCAGAACAGTGCCTTCCACTTCGATTACATCTGCTTTTGACATTTTAAACCTCCTGTATGTCGTCCAATTATTTCGTAAGAGTCAGAATCTCCGGATCTCCGTCTGTAATAAGAATCGTATTCTCATAATGAGCAGACAAAGAACCATCCATAGTTACAACAGTCCACTCATCATCCAGCCATGCCACATCTGCACGTCCCAGATTGATCATAGGCTCTACAGCAAGTGTCATACCCGGCATCAGACGAACTCCTCTTCTCTTCTGCGGAAAATTCGGGATCTGCGGATCCTCATGAAGGTGAGTGCCGATTCCATGTCCAACCAGGTCACGGACAATTCCGTAATGATATTTTGCAGCGTGTGCGCCGATTGCCTTGGAAATATCATTCAGATGATTTCCTGCACGAGCAACCTTAAGTCCTTCAAAGAAACACTCTCTGGTCACATCCATCAGCTTACGCGCCTCCGGTGAAACCTCACCGACCGCATAAGTTCTCGCTGCATCAGAATGATACCCCTTATAAATAAGACCGGCATCAATCTTTACAAGATCTCCCTCCTGAATAATCTTCTCCTCAGAAGGGATTCCATGAACTACTTCATCATTCAGACTGATACAAAATGACGCCGGAAAGCCTCCGTAGTTCAAGAAATTCGGGATACAGCCCATATCACGTATCATCTGTTCTCCGATACGGTCAATCTCCTTGGTGCTCACTCCCGGTTTAATGTACGGGATCAGGCCATCATGCACTTTCTCAAGCAGATGTCCTGCCTCTCTCATAAGTTCAATTTCATGTTCTGTCTTGATAGAAACCGACATTTTACCTCCAGATGGTGTTTAAAAACACCCGATTACTCTCCCAGGATGGCAACAATATCAGCGAAAACTTCTTCGAGATCCTTTGTGCCATCTACTGATTTTAAAATTCCCTCTTTAGTATAATAATCGATCAGCGGCTGTGTCTGCTCATGATATACATTCAGACGTTTCTGAACTGTTTCAGGCTGGTCATCATCACGAAGAACCAGTTTCTCTCCACAAGTATCACAAACACCCTCTACCTTCGGTGCAGCATGCACTACGTGATAAGTAGCACCGCATTTTAAGCAGGCACGTCTTCCGGACATACGGTTTACAATATTGGAATCCGGAACATCCACATCGATTGCATAGTCAACTTTACTTCCCAGTTTATTCAGAGCCTCTGTTAAACACTCTGCCTGAGGAATTGTTCTTGGAAAACCATCCAGCACATAACCATTTGCCGCATCCGGCTGCTGAATTCTGTCTACAACCAGATCACAGGTCAGTTCATCAGGTACAAGAAGTCCCTGATCCATATAAGTTTTTGCTTTTTTACCCAGTTCTGTCCCATTTTTAATGTTTGCGCGGAAAATATCTCCGGTGGAGATGTGCGGAATCTGATATTTCGCAGCAATTTTCTTCGCCTGAGTTCCTTTTCCTGCTCCCGGTGCACCCAACATAATAATTTTCATAAGATATACCCTCCGTTTTCTTTTTTAGCAAATCAAGGCTGTGATGCAATGCACCACAACCTCTCATTTTTAATTGTTCAGGAAGCCTTTGTAATTACGTACGAGAAGCTGTGACTCAATCTGCTTCACAGTTTCGAGGATAACACCAACAACGATGATGATGGACGTTCCACCGAATGAAACATTTGCCCCGAATACACCATTAAAGATGAATGGGATCACGCACACAATAATAAGACCTACTGCACCTATAAATATAATATAATTTAAGATATTAGTCAAATAATCTGACGTAGGTTTTCCAGGACGAATACCTGGAATAAATCCACCCTGCTTTTTGATATTGTCTGCAACTTCCAGCGGATTGAATGTGATGGAAGTGTAGAAATATGCAAAGAAAACGCAAAGTACGATGTAAAGAAGCAGACCCCATGTATACTGAAGCTGTTTCGGATTACACCAGTTATTAGAAGAAAGACCACGAAGAATCTCACTTCCGATTCCCGTACCATTACCTTTTCCTGTTAACTGTGCAATTACAGTCGGGAAAGACATAATGGAGGATGCAAAGATTACCGGGATAACACCTGCTGTGTTAACTTTCAGCGGAATGTTAGTGGACTGGCCACCCATCAGTTTTCTTCCGACCATTTTCTTGGAATACTGAACCGGAATTCTTCTCTCTGCTCCGTTAAGGATAAGTACCAGAACTACTACTACAAGGATAACAGCTGCAATAATGATTCCTGCAAGAGTACCTTTTGCAATTGTTTTTCCTTTGATAAAGTTCTCATACAGTAATGACAAATCGCTTGGCATTCTGGAGATGATATTAATAGTAAGTACGATGGAAATACCATTTCCAACGCCTTTTTCTGTAATACGTTCACCGAGCCACATCAGCATAGCTGAACCAGCTGTAAGGCAGGCAACAACTACAGCACCTTTGAAGAAGTTCAGATCCGGAATCATACCCTGACGTCCGAATCCGATTGCCATTGCAATTGATTCAAATAAAGCAAGACCTACAGTTACATAACGAGTAATTGCAGTCATCTTCTTTCTTCCCTCTTCACCATCTCTCTGCATCTCTTCCAGTGCCGGAATTGCAATTGTGAGAAGCTGAATGATAATGGAAGATGTGATGTAAGGTGTGATGTTCAATGCGAAAATTGACATTCTTTCAAATGAACCACCGGTAAACGCATCAAAGAAATTGAATGCGTCTCCGGCGTTGCTGCTGAACCACTGTTTGAAGAAGTCACTGTCAACACCCGGTACCGGAATCTCGGCAGCCGATACGGATGATAAAAATCATCCATATCAGATACAACAGCTTGCGTCTCATTTCTTTCACTCTAAAAACATTTTTAAGAGTTTCAAACATTAGATCACCTCTACTGTACCACCAGCAGCTTCAATTTTTGATTTTGCAGTCTCGCTGACAGCGTTTACTTTGACATTAAGTTTCTTTGTCAGCTCACCATTTCCAAGAATTTTAACGCCATCGGCGATCTTGGAGATTGCACCGCTTGCAAGTAAGCTTTCTGCTGTAACTTCTGCACCATCTTCGAAACGGTTCAGTACGTCAACGTTGATTGCAATAATCTCTTTTGTATTTCTGTTTTTGAATCCTCTCTTAGGCAGACGTCTGTATAAAGGCATCTGACCACCTTCAAATCCCGGTTTCTTGTGACCGGAACGAGCTAACTGTCCTTTGTGTCCTTTACCGGCTGTTTTACCGTTTCCAGAACCATGTCCACGGCCTCTTCTGAAGTTATCGCTGTGCTTAGAACCTTCTGCTGGTCTTAAGTTTGATAATTCCATGTTGGCACCTCCTTATTATTATTTCAAATCTATAAGTTCAGATCGTATCTTTTCTGAATATGTTTCTGTATGTTCCCACTACTCTTGTGAATAACAGGCTCATATCAGATCCATAGCAGAGTTCTCTCTGGTTAAATCGCAATTAAGCTTCTTCAACCTTTACCAGGTGCTGTACCTGCTGAATCATTCCTCTTGTTGCTGCGTTATCCGGCATTTCAACTGTTTTGTGCATTTTTGTAAGACCCATAGCTGCAACAGTTTTTTTGTGCTTCGGAACTGCACCAATAGGAGATTTTACTAATGTAACTTTTAATGTGTTTGCCATTTTTGTATTTCCTCCTTAAGCCAGAATCTCATCAACAGATTTTCCGCGAAGTCTAGCAACTTCTTCCGGAGTTTTTAACTGTCTTAAGCCTTCGATTGTTGCAAGAACAACGTTCTGTTTGTTTCTGGATCCCATACATTTTGTACGGATGTTTTTGATACCAGCTAACTCAATTACCGCACGGGCAGGACCGCCGGCGATAACTCCAGTACCTTCCGGAGCTCTCTTCAGAAGCATTTCAGCGCTTCCGTATTTTCCAACGAAGTCATGTGTAATAGAGTTGTTCTCATCTCTTGCTACTGTTACTAATTTCTTCATAGCATCCTCTTTTCCTTTGCGGATAGCTTCAGGAATTTCAGCTGCTTTACCTAAACCTGCACCAACGTGTCCGTTGCCGTCACCTACAACAACTAAAGCTGTGAAACGGAAGTTACGACCACCTTTAACAACCTTGGTAACACGCTTGATTGATACTACTTTATCTTCTAATTCTAACTGACTAGCATCAATAAGATTACGTTTCATGTGTTTCGCTCCTCCTTATTAGAATTTCAGCCCAGCTTCTCTTGCTGCGTCTGCCAGTGCTTTAACTTTACCGTGGTAGATATAGCCTCCTCTGTCGAAAACAACGCTTTCGATGCCAGCTTCAACAGCTTTCTTACCAATAACGGTTCCTAAATGTGCAGCTGCTGCTACATCATCAGTGTTCTCTAACTCAGCTCTTACTTCTTTCTGAAGAGTAGAAGCAGATACTAAAGTTTTTCCTACAGTGTCATCAATAATCTGAGCATACATATGCTTGTTGGAACGAAATACTGCTAAACGAGGTGTTGTTGCAGTTCCGTTTAAATGATGACGTAATCTTCTATGCTTATTCTCACGAATTTTCGCTCTAGATGCCTTATTTACCATTTTCTCACCCTCCTAAATTATTTCTTACCAGTCTTACCAACTTTACGTCTGATAACTTCATCAACATATTTGATACCTTTACCTTTGTATGGCTCAGGTCTTCTCTTGTCTCTGATCTCAGCTGCAAACTGGCCGACTTTTTCTTTGCTGATACCGGATACGATAATCTTGTTACCATCAACTTTGGTTTCGATTCCGTCTGGATCTTCCATTTCTACCGGATGAGAGTATCCAAGGCTAAGTGTGAGCTTCTTGCCCTGTTTTGCTGCTTTATAACCTACACCGTTAACTTCAAGCTCTTTTGTATAGCCTTCGCTTACACCAACAACCATGTTGTGGATTAAGCTTCTTGTTAAACCGTGAAGAGATTTCATTTTCTTTAAGTCGTTTGGTCTGGAAACTACTACATGACCATCTTCAACTTTGATTTCCATTTCTGTAGGAAGTGCTCTTTCGAGTGTTCCTTTTGGTCCTTTTACAGTTACTACGTTGCCTTCAGCGACAGTTACTTCTACGCCTGCAGGAATAGCAACCGGAAGTCTACCAATTCGTGACATATGTTTGTCCTCCTTACTTAGATTATCGGAGAGGATGCTACATCCTCTCTGTTTTTCAGTTTGTTCTCTATAAAAAATCTTGGTTCAAATTACCAAACGAATGCTAATACTTCGCCGCCAACCTGAAGTTTGCGAGCTTCTTTATCAGTAATAACACCTTTGTTTGTAGAAAGAATTGCGATTCCAAGTCCACCAAGAACTTTTGGAAGCTGATCCTTACCTGCGTAGATACGAAGACCAGGTTTGGAGATTCTCTTTAAACCAGTGATGATTTTTTCGTTTTTATCTTCACCATATTTCAGTGTGATATGAAGAGTTTTAACAACTCCATCTTCAACTAAATCGTATTTTGCAATATATCCTTCATCAACAAGGATGTTAGCAATTGCAATTTTCATCTTAGATGCCGGAACATCTACTGTGTCGTGTTTTGCAGTGTTTGCGTTACGAATTCTTGTAAGCATATCTGCGATTGGATCGCTCATTGTCATGTTAGTTTCCTCCTATTATTTCAGACTTTACATGTGCATATATATTAATAATTTACATTGTTACCTAATTTTAAATCTCGTTTGGACACATGATCGAACTGATAAAATCAGCCGATCGTTTATTTATATTTAAATCCGGTTCCTACCAGGAAGCCTTCTTAACGCCCGGGATCTGTCCCTTGTAAGCTAATTCACGGAAGCAGATTCTGCAGATTCCGTATTTTCTTAAAACAGAATGTGGACGTCCACAAATATTGCAACGTGTATATTCTCTTGTGGAGAATTTCTGTTTGCGCTGCTGTTTGATTTTCATTGCTGTTTTAGCCATGAATCGTTCCTCCTATTACTTTGCAAACGGCATATTGAATAATGTCAGTAATTCACGAGCTTCTTCATCAGTCTTAGCTGTAGTAACGAAGATGATGTCCATACCTCTTACTTTGTCAACTTTATCATATTCAACTTCCGGGAAGATAAGCTGCTCTTTGATACCCAGAGCATAGTTTCCACGGCCATCGAATGCGTTCGGGTTGATACCACGGAAGTCACGTACACGAGGAAGTGCAAGGTTGATCAGACGATCAGCGAACTCGTACATTTTTTCTCCTCTTAATGTAACTTTACAACCGATCGGCATACCCTCTCTGATTTTAAAGTTAGCGACAGATTTTTTAGCTTTAGTAGCGATTGCTTTCTGTCCTGTGATAAGTTCCATATCTGCGATTGCAGCATCAAGAAGCTTAGCGTTTTCTTTGGCTTCACCAACACCCATATTGATTACGATCTTGTCGAGTTTTGGCACTTCCATAACATTTTTGTATCCAAATTTTTTGGTCATGGCATCCATGATCTCATTTTTGTACATTTCTTTTAATCTACTCACTTGTCATGCCTCCTCTCTTAATTAATCGATAACCTTACCGGTCTTTTTAGCAACGCGGACTTTTTTGTCGCCGTCCATCTGGAATCCTACTCTTGTAGCCTGTCCATCAACAACCAGCATAACGTTGGAGATGTGCAATGGAGCTTCTTTTGTGATGATTCCGCCCTGCTGATTTGCAGCAGATGGTTTGCTGTGTTTTGTAACTTTGTTGATATTCTCAACAACAACGGTATTGTCTTTTGCGTTAACTGCAAGGACTTTACCCTCTTTGCCATTATCTTTACCAGCGATAACTTTTACAGTATCACCTTTTTTAATTTTCATAGCTGACATTAGGCACCCTCCTATAATACTTCCGGAGCTAAGGAAACGATCTTCATGAATTTCTTCTCACGAAGTTCTCTGGCAACTGGTCCAAAGATACGTGTTCCTCTCGGAGTTAAGTCGTCTTTAATGATTACGGCAGCATTTTCATCGAAACGGATGTAAGATCCGTCTTTACGACGAGCGCCTTTTTTAGTTCTAACTACAACAGCTTTTACAACGTCACCTTTTTTAACAACGCCGCCTGGTGTTGCATCTTTAACAGTAGCAACGATTGTATCGCCAATGCTTGCATATCTTCTTGTAGAGCCGCCCATAACACGAATACAAAGGATTTCTTTTGCACCAGTGTTGTCGGCAACTTTCAGTCTAGTTTCCTGCTGGATCATACTGGTCTCCTCCTTATTTAACTTTCTCTACGATTTCAACCAGTCTCCATCTTTTATCTTTGGATAACGGTCTGGTTTCCATAACTTTTACGGTATCACCGATATTGCACTCATTGTTTTCGTCATGAGCTTTTAATTTATATGTTCTCTTCACGATCTTTTTGTAAAGAGGATGTTTTACATGGTCTTCAATAGCAACTACAATGGTTTTGTCCATCTTATTGCTGACAACCTTACCCACGCGGGTTTTTCTCAGATTTCTTTCCACGATAGTTTCCTCCTATTATTTGGAAGCGTTAGCCTGCTCAGTAATTACTGTCTGGATTCTTGCAATGTTCTTGCGAACCTCTTTAATGCGGCTTGTATTCTCTAATTGATTAGTTGCATTCTGAAATCTCAGATTGAAAAGTTCTTTTTTAGCAGCTACTAATTCTTCATTTAATTCTGCAGCTGATTTTGCCTTTAAATCTTCCACGAATTTATTAATTTTCACTGTTATCACCGCCTTCTAAGTCTGCACGAGAAACGATTTTACATTTACATGGTAACTTGTGCATTGCAAGACGTAATGCTTCACGAGCGATTTCTTCTGAAACGCCTGCAATTTCGAACATTACACGTCCTGGCTTAACAACTGCTACCCAGTATTCAAGGGCACCTTTTCCGGAACCCATTCGTGTTTCTGCTGGTTTCGCTGTTACTGGTTTATCTGGGAAAATCTTAATCCAAACCTGACCACCACGTTTGATATAACGTGTCATAGCAACACGGGCTGCCTCGATCTGATTGGAACGGATCCAACACGGTTCGGTTGCAACAAGTCCGAATTCACCATAATTGATTTTATTACCTCTAAGGGCTTTTCCTCTCATGGAGCCACGGAATTGTTTACGACGTTTTACTCTTTTTGGCATTAACATTATTTATCGCTCCCTTCCTTAGTTCCTTTTGTTGGAAGTACTTCGCCATTGTAGACCCAAGCTTTTACGCCAACTTTGCCGTATGTTGTGTCTGCTTCTGCGAATCCATAGTCAATATCTGCACGAAGTGTCTGAAGCGGAATAGTTCCTTCGCTGTAGAACTCTGTACGAGCCATATCAGCACCGCCAAGACGTCCGGATACGGATGTTTTGATACCTTTTGCTCCGGCCTTCATTGTTCTCTGCATTGTAGATTTCATAGCACGTCTGAAAGAGATACGGTTCTCAAGCTGTAAAGCAATATTCTCAGCTACTAACTGAGCGTCTCTGTCTGGTCTCTTTACTTCTTTGATATCTACGATAAGTTTTTTGTCTGTGAATTTCTTTAATTCAGCTTTAACTTTTTCAATCTCAGCGCCGCCTTTACCGATTACGATACCAGGTTTAGCTGTGTAGATGATGATCTTAACTCTGTCAGATGCTCTTTCGATTTCGATTTTGGAAACACCTGCGCTGTATAATTTCTTTTTAAGGAATGTTCTGATGTTGTAGTCTTCTACCAGGTAATCAGCGAAGTCTGCATCAGCATACCATCTTGAATCCCAATCCTTGATAACACCGACTCTAAGGCCATGTGGGTTAACTTTCTGTCCCATGCTTTTCCTCCTTATCTTTCATCCAGCACGATGGTGATATGGCTTGTTCTCTTTTCGATTCTGTAAGCTCTACCCTGTGCTCTTGGCTGAATTCTCTTCATTGTAGGTCCTTTATCTGCATAGCAGGCTGCAACGTAGAGGTTGTCTGCATTCATTCCGTTGTTATTTTCAGCATTTGCAATTGCTGACTCAAGAAGTTTCTTGATAACGCTGGAAGCGTATCTTGGGTTGTATGTTAAGATACCAAGTGCTGTCTGCACATCTTTACCGCGGATTACATCTAACACGTAGCAGGCTTTCTGAACAGAAATTCTTGCGTAAGATAATTTTGCAGACGGTCTTGTCTCTCTATTACTCTCATTTCTGGCTCTTTTTATCTGGCTTCTATGTCCCTTTGCCATTTTAAAGTGCCTCCTTTCCTTTTTCTCTCAATATCAGGTTAACCTGTCCGCTGTCTCATGGGCAGCAGACAGAATATAAAGTCAAATACTAGCGAACACCGGATTTCTTTTCGTCTTTTCCGTGTCCTCTGTAGGTTCTGGTTGCAACGAACTCACCGAGCTTGTGGCCAACCATATCTTCTGTTACATATACCGGCACGTGTTTTCTTCCGTCATGGACAGCGATTGTGTGTCCTACGAAGGACGGGAAGATTGTAGAACGGCGTGACCAGGTTTTGATAACGGATTTGTCATTTGCAGCGTTTAATGCGTCTACTTTTTTAAGTAAGCTGGCATCTGCAAAAGGTCCTTTTTTCAGTGAACGAGACATGCTTAATCCTCCTTATTATTTCGATAATGCTTTTCCATCGCGTCTTCTTACGATGAGCTTGTTGGACGGTTTGTTTTTCTTTCTTGTCTTCAGACCAAGAGCAGGTTTTCCCCATGGAGTGCATGGACCTGGACGACCGATACCGGTCTTTCCTTCACCACCACCATGTGGATGGTCATTCGGGTTCATTACGGAACCACGAACAGTAGGTCTGATACCCATGTTACGTTTACGTCCGGCTTTACCGATGTTAATCAGGTTGTGATCTCCGTTTCCGACAACGCCTACAGATGCGCGGCATACGATCGGAACCATTCTCATTTCACCAGATGGCAGACGCAGTGTTGCGTATTTGCCTTCTTTAGCCATTAACTGAGCGCCGTTTCCAGCAGAACGAACCATCTGTCCGCCCTTTCCAGGATGAAGCTCAATGTTGTGTACCATAGTACCAACCGGGATAAGCTCTAATGGTAAGCAGTTACCAACACGAACTTCTGCATCAGCTCCGTTCATAACTTTCTGACCTACTTTTAAGCCTTCCGGTGCAAGGATATATGCTTTCTCGCCATCTACATAAGAGATAAGAGCGATGTTTGCTGTTCTGTTTGGATCATACTCGATGGAAACTACTGTTGCAGGGATTCCATCTTTTCTTCTCTTGAAGTCGATGATTCTGTATTTTCTTCTGCTTCCGCCTCCGCGGTGTCTAACTGTGATCTTACCCTGGTTGTTACGTCCAGCGTTTTTCTTTAAAGACACGGTAAGAGATTTCTCTGGTGTAGATTTTGTGATCTCTGAGAAATCGGAACCAGTCATATGTCTTCTAGACGGTGTATATGGGTTATAACTTTTGATTCCCATTTTTGTTCTCCTTTCAAATTTGTCCTCACGCTTTTGAATGCGTATAATCGCTATCTGTTAATTAAAGTCCTTCGAAGATTTCGATTTCTTTGCTGTCTTCTGTCAGAGCTACGATAGCTTTTTTGGTTTTAGCAGTTGTTCCAACTGTCATACCACGGCGTTTTTTCTTTCCATCCATATTCATGGTGTTAACGCTCTTTACTTTTGTTCCTTCGAACATTTTCTCTACAGCTTCTTTGATCTGAGATTTGTTTGCTTCCGGATGAACTAAGAAAGTGTATTTCTTTTCAGCCATTGCATTCATAGATTTTTCTGTAATCACTGGTTTCTTGATTACGTCATAGTACTTGATATCAGCCATTATGCATATACCTCCTCGATGGATGCTACAGCATCTTTGGTTACGATTACGGTGTTGTGGTTCATAACATCGTATACGTTGATAGTACTTGGAGTTGCAGTCTGAACATCAGTGATGTTTCTTGCGGAAAGGATTACGTTCTTGTCATCTGTTGCTGTGATAACCAGAGCTTTCTCAGCTTTCAGGTTTGTAAGAACTTTCTGCATTTCCTTTGTCTTAACATCTGCTAATGTAAGAGCATCAACAACTACTAATTTATTGTCCTGAACTTTGGAAGTCAGAGCAGATTTTAAAGCAGCTCTTCTTTCTTTCTTGTTCATTTTTACTTCATAATCTCTTGGTACCGGAGCGAATACAACACCGCCGCCAGTCCACTGTGGTGCACGGATGGAACCCTGTCTAGCATGACCTGTTCCTTTCTGTCTCCACGGTTTTCTTCCGCCGCCGCTTACTTCAGAACGTGTTTTAGCTTTCTGAGTACCCTGGCGATTATTTGCAAGCTGACGAACAACAGCAAGGTGAACAAGATGCTCATTGACTTCTACGCCGAATACTGCATCATTCAGTTCCATTGTTCCAACTTCGTTGCCTTCCATATTATAAACAGTTACGTTTGCCATTTGTGTGCTCCTCCTTTCTTATTATAAGGACTTTACTGTCTCTTTGATTGTTACCAAAGATTTCTTAGGTCCTGGAACAGCACCTTTAACTAACAGTAAGTTATTTTCTGTATCTACGCGTACGATCTCAAGGTTCTGTACAGTAACCTGAACATTTCCCATATGACCTGGCATGTGTTTTCCTTTGAATACCTTGCTCGGATCAGAACAAGCACCATTGGAACCTGCATGACGGTGATATTTGGAACCATGAGCCATAGGTCCTCTTGACTGACCATGTCTCTTGATCGCACCCTGGAAACCTTTACCTTTGGAAACAGCTGTTGCATCAATGTGATCGCCGTCTGCAAAGATATCAGCTTTAATTTCCTGTCCTACTGTATATTCAGCAGCGTTATCAAATCTGAACTCTTTAACGAATCTCTTTACTGCAACGCCAGCTTTGTCAAAGTGTCCTTTTTCCGGTTTGTTAACAAGGCTTTCTCTGATGTCTCCGAATCCAACCTGAACTGCTTCGTATCCATCGTTCTCTTCTGTCTTAACCTGAGTTACGACACAAGGACCAGCCTGTAAAACTGTTACCGGAATCAACTGGCCGTCTTCATTGAAGATCTGAGTCATTCCGACTTTAGTAGCTAAAATAGCTTTCTTCATTCTTTCTTCCTCCTTATAGCGGATTACCGATTACCGGCAATCATATAGTAAATAGCTTAATGCTTATAGCATTATCATAGTTGAGACACCATCGTCACTAAATTTGCTCTCGCTCATTAAGTGTCGAGGTGGGCTTTCTCACTAAATTCGCATTACATACTCATTAAGTGTTCAATGCCTTATTTAGTCTTCATTTTGATATCGATGTTAACACCTGCTGGCATTTCCAGTCTTGACAGAGCATCTACTGTCTTCTGTGTTGGTGTAAGGATATCAATCAGTCTCTTATGAGTTCTCTGTTCGAACTGTTCTCTGGAATCTTTGTATTTATGAACGGCTCTTAAGATTGTAACAACCTCTTTCTTAGTTGGAAGTGGAACCGGTCCGCTTACCATTGCCCCGTTCTTTTTAACAGTTTCGATGATTTTTGCTGCTGATGCATCTACTAACTGATGATCATAAGCCTTTAATGTGATTCTCATTACCTGATTTGCCATAAAAAAAGTCTCCTCCTATTCGTACTTTTCAAGCAGTACGACAAGCGGCGACTGTACACATCTCCGTGTGTGTCTTTCGAATTCTTAGCACACACGCCATCCCTGGATGGTCTTCTGAACTTGTACAGTGACTTGTCGTCAGTTTTCAAACTTGACATTCGCTCCACGGAAAACCTGCCATCTCTGTGGCAGCAACCTCGCGCTTCATTGCTATCAATGTCACAACAATTGAGAGTATACACGACCTCTCAGAAAAATGCAAGTGTTTTTTTCATTTTTTTATTATTTTTTTGTATTTGATTCCGTACAATATTTTTAAGACTTTTTATCCATCATATATGATGTTTCTATATAATTATATTTAGTCAAGCGGATATTCGCAATCCGCTTCGCTACGTAGCTCTACGTAGAACGAACAGTAACCATTAACTCCGATCCTTACAGCTATAATCATCAATATTAATATAGAAAGAACGTGTTTCTTCTATATTATATAGGAAGAAACACGTTCCATTATTATTTCATTCTTCTGTTTTATTTCTCCAGTGTCTGCCCTTCTGCTCTGACAGGCTTCTCATCTGCAATGATATCAGAATAATCAAACAATGTAACCTTTGTCACATCATCTCTCACGATATCCGGGGCATCGCCCTGATTCTTTGCACTCTCTGCGATCTGCGCAGCTGACCATGACGGAATTACCATTCGTTTGATTTCTACAGGTTTCTCTTCGTCTGCTTCTTCCTCTTTCTCTACAGGCTTTCTGTCAGAAGCGCTCATCATCTGTTTGAGCTGTTCTTTTACCTGTGGCACGATCACCTCAGTTTTTCCGGAAATAACTTCCCGCTGTGCCTGTGGCTGCTGCACCACTGGCTGCACTGGTTTTTCAGTTTTGAGTTGCTCATCTGCGGTAGCCGCTGCAATCTCTTTTTTAAGAAGTTCATGTGCTTCGCTTGTAGCTGCCTGTACTGCTGTTGGCTGTTCTGGCTGTGTCGGTTCCAGATCGTCTTCATAGATCTCATCTACAAAGCCACCTGTCTTAATTTTCTTTCTCTCCGGCGCTTTTCCCTTCTTACGTGCACGTTCTTCTTTCTTTATCTGACGTTCTTCTTCTTTGTAACGTTTTTCTCTTGCTTTCTCTTCTTTCTTAAGTTCCTTTTTGCTCTTGACATAACCTGGTTCTGTATCTGTGTCATCATAATCATCCTGTGGTTCTTTTTTCAAAAGCTCCGCAACTATGTAAAGGATGATAAGGAAAAGAACAGCAAGTCCAAGAATAATAAGACCTTCTATACTCTCTGTAGCAGTCAGAAGATATCCTACATATCCAATCGTGATAACAACCTTCGGAATATACTTCTTTACTTCAACAGTAATAGGTTCTGCATCCTTATCTGTAGAATCTACCACTTTAAAAATATTATTCTCTTTATCCATCTCTGTGATCATATATCGATATGCTTTAGAATCACTCTGATAAAGAATAAAATCGCCTACGGCTGCTTCTGAAGCTTTCGCTGGGATTGCATAAGTAACGGATCCTATCGGCAGGTTTGTCTCCTTGCCGGAATCATCCATGATTTCTGTTGTGATTCCAAAGAACGGCGGAACTGCCAGACCAACAACACAGACAATGGTGCATATCACTATAAAATGTACAATAAATTTCAGAAATTTTGACATCTGTTACGCTCCTCATTTTTATTCTTTCGCATAACTGTTCAACACTTCGCAGTTATCTTTTTGCTCATTATAACCTGTTTTTTTCGTACGGTCAACTTATAATCACCCATAATACGACAAAACACACCCGGAAAGCGGTCTTCCCTTCCGGATGTGTCCGATATTCTGAGAAATCATTTTGAGATTACTGATTACTTAAATACTCCTCAATGCTTGTCATAGCAGCCGCTTCATCATCACCATTTGCAGATAATGTAATTTCTTCTCCCGCATCAAGTCCAAGAGTCATCATGCCCATAATGCTCTTTGCGTTCACGCGTTTCTTTCCAATCTCTACATAAATCTCACTGTTAAACTGGCTTGCAACCTGCACCAGCTGTGCTACCGGACGTGCTTCCAGACCTGTGGATAAATTAATGGTGATTGGTTTTTTGATCATAATAATTCTCCTCCTTGTTTCTCCCGCAGTTCGTCAGCCATTGCACTCAGCTTTCTCAAGCGGTGATTGACTCCCGATTTGCCCACCTGTGGGCTCAACATCATTCCTAATTCTTTTAATGTAGCTTCCGGATATTGCATCCGGAGTTCTGCAATCTGTGCAAGCCCCTCATTAAGCTGTTCAAATCCCATTCTTTGCTGAATCAGCCTGATGTCCTCTATCTGCTTGACAGCTGCATTTACTGTTTTATTAATATTCGCAGTCTCACAGTTAACTTTTCTGTTTACAGAATTTCTCATTTCTTTCAGTATACGGATGTTCTCCAGGTCCATCAATGCTACGTTAGCTTCCATAACTGCAAGCATATCCACGATCTGCGCACCTTCCTTCACATAGACCACATATGATTTCTTGCGCTGTACGATCTTAGCATCTACTGAAAAACTACGAATGACCACCTGTAACTGTTCTGCCTTTCTTACATCAGGACACACAATTTCAAAATGATACCCTTTCTCCGGATCACTGATTGAACCCGATGCCAGAAAAGCTCCCCTGATAAACGCCCGCTTGCAACAATTCTGCTGTACCAGCAGCATATCCGCCAGCATAAGCGCACCATGGCCGACACTGTCCGCGACAAGCCTTAACGCCTGAAAAATTACCTGGATCTCTTCGGGATCAGATATCTCAATCACATATACCTTTACCCGCTTCAGGTGGCTGTTCTCACGTACAGATACTTCTCTCTCTATATTAAATGTTTTTTGTAATAATGTAAAGCACTTTCTTGCAACTGCTTCATTTTCCGTCTGGATCTTTAATTTGCTCTCCCCTGAAAAATATTCCATTTTTCCACAGGAACACAACATTGCAGCCAGTTCCGCCATTTTACAATGTCTGGCAGATCCAATCTGTCTGAAAAGTTCTTCCTTTACCATCCCCGAAAAAGACATCTCTTCTGTATCATCCTTCCTGTTTTTTTACCAGACGGTCTTTCTCTACATCTCTGTGTTCCAGCCTGAAACCATATTTTGTATTCTTTGAAAGTCTGGAGTATAATTCTCTCGCCAGTGTGACAGAACGATGTTTTCCCCCGGTACATCCAATTGCAATCACAAGATTTGTCTTTCCTTCTTTCACATAATTAGGAATAAGGAAGTTTATCATATCCTCCAGTTTATCTGCAAATGCTCTTGCGGTATCACAGTCCATTACATAATTAAAAACACGTTCATCCAATCCTGTCAGCGGCCTTAATTCATCTATATAATACGGATTCGGCAAAAAACGAACATCAAATACAAGATCCGCATCCGCCGGAATTCCATATTTAAATCCAAATGATAATACAGAAATCATCATATTGCAGAATTCCTGATTATCAACGAATATCCTGTCAATCTCCTGTTTCAGTTCCCTTGTCAGAAGATGGCTGGTATCAATAATGTAGTCTGCTCGCTCTTTCAAAAAACGCATCTTTTCTCTTTCCAGCCGAATCCCATCATCAACTCTTCCGCCCATAGCAAGCGGATGACTCCTTCTGGTCTCCTTATATCTCTTAACCAGAACGCTGTCCTGGGCATCCAGAAACAGGATTTCAAAATCATATCCTGCCTTCTTCATTCTGTCCAGAACAACTTCCAGTTCATCTAATGAACGTCCGCTTCTGGCATCGATTCCCAACGCAACATTCTGTACATCTTCTCCATGTATCTCCGGCATCAGTGATGCAAATTTTTCCAGCAAAGGAATCGGAAGATTATCTACGCAAAAATAATTTGCGTCCTCCAGCATTTTTAATGCAGCGGTTTTTCCGGCACCTGATACTCCTGTAACTATTACAAAACGCATTTTTTATCTCCTGTCACCTAATACATCGTTTTCGAAATAACTATACCACTTATCTACACACTCAAATCCGCATTCTGCGTAATCGGTATAGTTATTTACGAAACGATGTACTAATCTGTAAGTCTGTATCTTCGAAATCTCCAAGGAACTTTACTTCCGGTTCAAGAGTCACGCCAAACTGCTCTTTTACTTTATCCTGCACATCCTTAATCAGTCTGCACACATCTGTCGCAGTTGCATTTCCCTTGTTAATCACAAATCCGCAATGCTTCTCTGACACCTGTGCACCACCAGTCTGATATCCACACAGTCCTGCATCCATGATCAGTTTTCCTGCAAAATATCCCTCCGGGCGTTTAAACGTACTTCCTGCGCTCGGATACTCTAAGGGTTGTTTGCTTACTCTCTGCTCTGTCAGCTCTTTCATTCTCGCCTTAATTACTTCCTGTTCTCCCTGTTCCAGAACGATTACTGCGCCAAGCACCAGATATCCTTTTTTCTTAATGATACTTGTACGGTACCCCATTTCCAGTTCTTCCGCCGGAAGTGTAAGAATTTCTCCTTTTTCAGTCATAACGGTTACTTCTTTCAGGATGTCTTTCATCTCACCGCCATAAGCACCCGCATTCATGACAACTGCGCCACCTAATGTTCCCGGGATTCCTCCGGCAAACTCAAAGCCTGTCAGAGATGCATTCTTAGCTGCAGCGGCAATCTGAGATAGCAAAGCGCCCGCCTTTGCACGAATCATATTCCCCTCTGCCGTAATCTCACCATAGTTTCTGTAAAGCTGTATGATTACGCCTCTGTAGCCGGCATCACTTACCAGAAGATTGCTTCCATTTCCCAAAATAAAATATGGCAGTTTTTCATCACTGCATATCTTAATAATCTCCTGCAATTCCTCCTGTGAAGAAGGCAATAAAAAACAATCTGCCGGACCACCAATGCGAAATGTCGTGTGACGGTTCATCGGTTCATTTACCTTGACTTTCTCTTTCCCCAGCAGATCAGTAAATTTCTCTATTATATTCTGATTCATAGATTTCATTCCTCAATCTTTCTATTTTATTATTTTGTCACTGAGAACGGAGTAAACAGTAACATTATTTTTTGTATCTGTGCTTCCTGTCAGATTTTCCAAGCAAATCTTTAACCACCACACCGGCCAGCATCATTCCTGCTGCTCCCGGCATGAAAGAAATACTTCCATGCATCTGTATATCTGATATTTTCTCTCTTGAGGAAAGCACCTTTACTTTTCGGATTCCTTTTTTACGCAATTTTGTTCTTATCTGTTTCGCTATCGGACACAGAACACTTCTGGAAATATCCATAATCTCCAGTTTTGACGGATCCATCCTGTCGTCTGTACTCATACAGGATATGATTGGCGTTTTACTGATCTTTGCATTCTCAATCAGTAAAAGCTTAGATTCCACAGTATTCATGGCATCTATAATATAATCATAATTTTTCAGATCAAACATTCCGGCTGTTTCATTATTATAAAACGTTTCGTATGTGTGCACCA
>NZ_JBWLUT010000077.1:0-14307 GCF_056504575.1 Blautia sp. CGZ-1-C1 | reverse complement strand
GTTCTGGTTGTAATTGTCGTATTAAAACATGGAACAAAAGGATTTACAAGCTTTGCATCAATTCTGATCGGTATTATCGTAGGATATGTGCTGGTAAGTATTATGGCAGCAGTTCTTCCTACCACATTTACCTATGTGGATGATGCAGGTGCAACAGTAGAAGCTACCAAATCCTGGGTTCTTAACTGGGATAAAGTAGCAAACGCATCCTGGTTTGCAGTGCCGAAGATCATGCCTGTCAAATGGGTATTTGATGCAAGGGCAATCGTTCCGATCTGCATCATGTTTATTGTAACAGCTGTAGAGACTGTCGGTGATATTTCCGGTATCACAGAGGGCGGTCTTGGAAGAGAAGCTACAGACAAAGAGCTTTCCGGCGGCGTTATGTGTGATGGCCTTGGATCTTCACTGGCAGCAGTATTTGGCGTACTTCCGAATACTTCTTTTAGCCAGAACGTAGGTCTGGTTGCAATGAACAAGGTTGTAAACCGTTTTTCAATTGCAACAGGCGGTATTTTCCTTATCGCATGTGGTCTGTTTCCTAAACTTGCAGCACTGATCTCCATCATGCCTCAGAGTGTACTGGGCGGTGCGGCAGTTATGATGTTCTCATCTATTGTTGTCAGCGGTATCCAGCTTATCACAAAATGGCCGGTAACTCCGAGAAACGTAACAATTGTCTCCGTTGCACTTGGTCTTGGCTATGGACTGGGGGCAAACTCAGCAGTCCTTGCACATATGCCGCAGGCGATCACACTGATCTTTGGTGGTTCAGGAATTGTACCTGCAGCACTGTTTGCTATTATTCTGAATATCGTGCTTCCACCGGATGAGAAATCCGAAGTTGAGATTGCAGAAGAGATTCTTGACATGAAGAAAAAAGAGGCACAGAAGAAATAGCGGCACACTGGGAGTGTTCGAAAGTGAATAAGTAAAACAATAAAAAGCGTGAAACTGGGAATATCTGGTTTTGCGCTTTTATTCAGATTATAGTGAATGATTATCTGGTGCAGATGTATGTGGCGAAAACAGACTGCAGATGTCTGGAATGAATTTTGGCTTGTATGTCTCGGGATTTTGGCATATTCATGCCAAAACATCTTGCGGGATAGTGGTGTGTGAACAATAACGTAATGATAAAAATATGTTATTGAATGAAATTCAGGGTTGACAAATATAGCTTCCGGTGGTAAATTAAGTGTAAATTTAACAGATTAAACCGATGAAGCGGAAGTCAAAGCAGTCATGCGCGCACAGAGAATCCGGGAAGGTGAGAGCCGGGTGGAAATGCAGTCTGCCAAATGGGCCGCTGAGGGCACAGTGAAAGGTTGAAGATTACAGAGCAGACTAAGTATCCTGTGACGTGAGGCATACGTCAGTTGCCGGAAATATGAAGGTATTTCGCAAAGAGTACGGTTCAAACCGTAAATCAAGGTGGCACCGCGGGTGAAGTATATACGCTCGTCCTTGACAGAAACGATAATTCTGTCAAGGACGGGCTTTTTTATGTTCCTGGCAGAAACTGAATTAATCACAGGAGGTGTTCCCATGTATCCAACATTAGAAACCATCAGGCGGCTTGCACAGACAAAAGAATATCGTCGTATTCCTCTGTGCAGAGAACTTTATGCAGACAGATATACACCGGTAGAGGTAATGCGCATTTTGCGAAAAGCCAGCCGCCATTGTTACCTGCTGGAAAGTGCCAGCCAGACAGAAGTGTGGGGCAGGTATTCTTTTCTGGGGTATGAACCGTCCATGGAGATTACCTGTACAGACGGAACATTGAAGATCCGGACAACCGATGCTGAGGGAAAAACAGAGGAAACCGTAAGGCAGGTCACACATCCCGGTGATACTCTCAGAGAAATCATCCGGAAATATAAAACTCCGGTAATGGAAAAGATGCCTCCTTTTACAGGCGGTCTGGTAGGATATTTCTCCTACGATTATATCAAATACAGTGAACCAAAGCTGAAACTGGAGGACAGGGAACAGCAGGATTTCAGGGACATGGATTTAATGCTTTTTGATCAGGTGATCGTATTTGACCATTTCAGACAGAAAGTACTTCTGATCACAGGTGTGATGACAGATGATCTGGAAGCTTCCTACGAGAAAGCAGTAAAGAAGTTGGAGGAAATGGCGCAGCTGATTCGAAACGGGGAGCATATGGAATTTGAACCGCTGAGACTTCAGTCAGAAATACAGCCGAAATTTCCGAAAGAAAAATATGCAGAGATGGTGGAGAAAGCCAAACATTACATCAGAGAAGGTGATATTTTCCAGGTGGTACTTTCCAATCCCATGCGTGCGAAAGCAACAGGAAGTCTGTTTGATACTTACCGGGTTCTTCGGGCATCTAATCCTTCTCCTTATATGTTCTACTTTTCCAGCGATGACATTGAACTGGCAGGTGCTTCCCCTGAAACACTTGCGAAGCTGGAAAATGGCACCTTAAGTACCTTCCCTCTGGCAGGAACCAGACCAAGAGGAAAGACAAGAGAAGAGGATAAAGAACTTGAAGAGGGACTTCTGAAAGATGAGAAAGAGCTGGCAGAACACAATATGCTGGTAGACCTGGGAAGAAACGATATTGGAAAGATCAGCAAGATCGGAACTGTAAAAGTAGAAAAGTATCTCTGCGTAGAACGTTTTTCCCATGTAATGCATCTGGGCTCCACAGTAACAGGAATTATCCGGGATGATAAAGACGCTGTGGATGCAGTAGACGCAATCCTTCCGGCAGGAACCCTTTCCGGAGCACCCAAATTCAGAGCCTGCCAGATCATCGAGGAACTGGAACAGAGCAAACGAGGCATTTACGGAGGCGCCATCGGATATCTGGATTTTGCAGGAAATCTGGATACCTGTATTGCCATCCGCCTGGTTTATAAGAAAAACGGAGAAATCTGTATCCGTTCAGGTGCCGGAATTGTGGCAGACAGTGTACCGGAAAAGGAATTTCAGGAATGCTGCAACAAGGCAAGAGCTGTGGTACAGGCAATTGAACAGGCACAGGAGGGATTAGAATGATATTACTGATCGATAATTATGACAGCTTTTCCTATAACTTATATCAGCTCATCGGCGCAGTGGAACCGGACATCAAAGTAGTGAGAAACGATGAGTGTATACTGGAAGAAATCGCAGAGATGAAACCGGAAGCCATCATTTTATCCCCTGGTCCGGGAAGGCCGGAGGATGCAGGTATCTGTATTCCGGTGATTAAAGAATTTGCAGGAAAAATTCCCATTCTGGGTGTGTGCCTGGGACATCAGTCCATCTGCGAAGCCTTTGGAGGAACCGTTTCCTATGCAAAGGAACTGATGCATGGAAAGAAAAAGCTGATGTATAAAACAGGAGAAAGTCAGCTTTTTAAGGGCCTGCCGGATACCTTTGCAGCAGCCAGATATCATTCCCTGGCAGCATTAAAGGATACCCTGCCTGCAGAACTTAGGGTGACAGCAGAGTCAGAGGACGGGAGAGGTCATGGCAGTGGAACATATGAACTATCCTGTGTTCGGAGTACAGTTTCATCCTGAATCTGTAATGACACCGGACGGCAGAGTGATGATAGAGAATTTTATGGAGGTAGTGAGAAATGATTAAGGAAGCCATTATTAAATTATCAAAGAAACAGGACTTAACATACGCAGAAGCAGAAACTGTAATGGACGAGATCATGAGCGGTCAGGCAACACCTGTACAGATGTCCGCCTATCTTACAGCTTTATCCTTAAAAGGAGAGACCATTGATGAGATCACTGCTTCCGCAGCAGGCATGAGAGCACACTGCATCAAACTTCTCCACAACCTGGATGTGCTTGAAATCGTGGGTACCGGCGGAGACGGTTCTAACTCCTTTAATATTTCCACCACTTCTTCTCTGGTGATCGCAGCAGGCGGTGTTCCGGTTGCAAAACATGGAAACAGAGCAGCATCTTCTAAATCCGGTGCAGCAGATGTTCTGGAAGCACTGGGAGTGAAGATTACACTGACGCCGGAACGCAGTGCAGAGATCCTGAAAAAGATCAACATCTGCTTCCTGTTTGCACAGAATTATCACATTGCAATGAAATATGTGGCACCGATCCGTAAAGAGCTTGGAATCCGTACTGTATTTAACATTCTTGGACCGTTAAGTAATCCTGCAGGGGCAAACATGGAACTGATGGGAGTTTACGATCAGTCACTGGTGGAGCCACTGGCTCAGGTTATGGCAAATCTGGGCGTTGACAGAGGAATGGTTGTTTACGGACAGGACAGCCTGGATGAAATTTCCATGTGTGCACCTACTTCTGTATGTGAGATCAGGGATGGCAAATTTACTTCCTATGAGATTACACCGGAACAGTTTGGATATGAGAGATGTGAGAAGGGTGCCCTGACAGGTGGTACACCTGCAGAAAACGCAGAGATCACAAAAGCAATCCTGAAGGGTGAGGAAAAAGGTTCGAAGCGTCAGGCAGTATGTTTAAATGCAGGTGCAGCACTCTATATTGCAGGAAAAGCCGCTTCCATAGAAGAAGGAGTGAAGTTGGCAGAATCCCTCATCGACAGTGGTGCAGCACTGAAGAAACTGGAAGAATTTGTAGAAGAGACAAATAAATAAAAAACAACGAAAAACTACTAATGTAAAGGAAATCTGTAACTGTCCGGTAATCTGCTGACTGTGGATATACAGAACAGTTACAGAAAAATCATAGAGATTATGAAGAATATATTAGAAGAAATAGCAGCCAGAACAAGAGAAAGAATTGCAAAAGAAAAGTCAGATATTTCTGTTTCGGAGCTGGAGAACCAGATTCAGGAAGTAAATAAAAATGCAGGGCAGAAAATCACATTTCTCCAGGCATTAAAAAAAGATGGTATGTCCTATATCTGCGAGGTAAAGAAAGCCTCCCCCTCAAAGGGACTGATCGCACCGGATTTTCCATATCTGGCAATTGCAAAGGAATATGAACAGGCAGGTGCAAGTGCAATCTCCTGTCTCACAGAACCTTTTTATTTCCAGGGAGCAGACCGGTATCTGAGAGAAATCGCAGCCACTGTAAAAATACCTGTACTCCGCAAGGATTTTACAGTAGATGAATATATGATCTATCAGGCGAAATCCCTTGGTGCTTCCGCAGTATTGCTTATCTGTGCCATCCTGGATGACGGAGAATTAAGAGCATACAGACAGCTTGCAAAAGAATTGGGACTGGATGCGCTGGTAGAAGCACACGATGAGTACGAAGTGGATAGAGCCTTAAATCTTGGGGCAGAGATCGTGGGAGTCAATAACCGGGATCTGAGAACCTTTCAGGTAGATATGAATAACAGCATCCGCCTGAGAAAAATGGCGCCGGACAATGTAGTTTTTGTTTCTGAGAGCGGAATCCGCACCTCGGAGGATATCCGGCTTCTTTATGAGAATAAAGTAGACGCGGTACTGATCGGGGAAACACTGATGAGAAGCCCGGACAAGAAAGTAGCACTGGAAAGCTTGAATGGCAGTCCGTTACGCTGAGAGATCAGATATCATCTGGGAGGATAGAACATGACCAGAGAACAACAGCAAAGAACAAAAATTAAAATTTGTGGTCTGAAACGTCCGGAAGACATTACCTATGTAAATGAAGCAAAACCTGATTACTGCGGATTTATCATAGGATTTCCCAAAAGCAACAGAAATGTTACGGGCGTGCAGCTAAGAGAACTTACTGCAAGGCTGGCTTCGGACATTATCCCTGTAGGTGTTTTTGTAAATGCAGCACCTGAGCGTGTGGAGGAACTTCTTCTTGACGGAATCATCCATATTGCACAGCTTCACGGACAGGAAGATGAGACATATATACGGAGAATCCAAAAGAATACAGGTCATCAGGTTATAAAAGCCTTTTCCGTAAAAACAGCTCAGGATATTGAAAATGCCCTGAAAAGTCCGGCGGATTATATACTGCTTGATCAGGGAGGCGGTGGAACAGGACAGACCTTTGACTGGTCACTGATCCCGGAGATAGACAGACCGTTTTTTCTGGCAGGAGGACTGGGCACAGAAAATCTGGAAACAGCCGTCCGGACCATTCATCCCTATGCAGTAGATCTGAGCAGCAGTGTGGAGACGGATGGAATGAAAGACAGAGATAAGATTTTGAAGGCAGTTCAACTGGCGCATATGAAATAAGATAATAATTCAGAAGGAGGACATATACAGATGTCAAAAGGAAGATTCGGCATCCATGGAGGACAGTACATTCCGGAAACACTGATGAATGCTGTCATCGAACTGGAGGAAGCCTACAACCACTATAAAGATGACCCGGAGTTTAACGCAGAGCTTACAGAGCTTCTGAACGAATATGCGGGAAGACCATCCCGTCTCTATTTTGCATCCCACATGACAGAAGATCTGGGCGGAGCAAAAGTATACTTAAAGAGAGAAGACTTAAACCACACAGGTGCTCACAAGATCAACAATGTACTTGGCCAGGTACTTCTTGCAAAAAAAATGGGCAAGACCCGTGTGATCGCAGAAACAGGTGCAGGCCAGCACGGTGTGGCAACAGCAACAGCAGCAGCTCTTATGGGTATGGAATGTGAAATCTTCATGGGAAAAGAAGACACAGAACGTCAGGCATTAAATGTATACAGAATGCGTCTTCTCGGAGCAAAAGTAAACGCAGTTACTTCCGGTACAGCCACACTGAAGGACGCTGTTTCCGAGACAATGCGAGAGTGGACAAACCGTATTTCCGATACACATTATGTACTTGGTTCTGTAATGGGACCTCATCCGTTCCCGACAATTGTCCGTGATTTTCAGGCAGTGATCTCCAAAGAGATCAAAGAGCAGATCCTTGAAAAAGAAGGCAGACTTCCGGATGCGGTGCTGGCATGTGTGGGCGGTGGCTCCAATGCGATCGGAACATTCTACAACTTCATCAATGACAAAGATGTTCGTCTGATCGGATGTGAGGCAGCAGGACGTGGCGTAAATACGGCAGAGACAGCAGCTACCATTGCAACCGGCAAACTGGGAATCTTCCATGGAATGAAATCTTATTTCTGCCAGGATGAATATGGTCAGATCGCACCGGTATATTCCATTTCCGCAGGTCTGGATTATCCTGGAATCGGACCGGAGCATGCACATCTCTATGATACAGGACGTGCAGAATATGTACCTGTCACAGACGAAGAAGCAGTAGAGGCCTTTGAATATCTATCCAGAACAGAGGGAATCATTCCTGCTATTGAGAGTGCTCATGCAGTAGCTTACGCAAAGAAAATTGTTCCGCAGATGGGCAAAGACCAGATCGTGGTCATAACAATTTCCGGACGTGGAGATAAGGACTGCGCAGCAATCGCGCGTTACAGAGGGGAGGATATCCATGAATAAGAGAATTACAGAAGCATTTGAAAAAGGAAAGGCATTTATCCCGTTTATTACCTGTGGAGATCCGTCTCTGGAAGTGACAGAACAGCTTGTCTATGCAATGGAGGAAGCAGGTGCAGACCTGATTGAGCTTGGAATTCCGTTTTCTGATCCTACAGCAGAGGGAACTGTGATCCAGGGAGCAAATGTGAGAGCACTTTCAGGTGGTGTGACTACAGATAAGGTATTTGACATGGTGGTAAAGATCAGAAAGAACAGTTCTGTTCCGATGGTGTTTATGACTTATGCAAACGTAGTATTTTCTTATGGAACGGAACGGTTTATTAAGACTGCGGCAGAGATTGGCATGGATGGATTGATCTTGCCGGATGTGCCGTATGAGGAAAAAGAGGAATTTGACAGTGTATGTAAGAAATACGGTATTGATCTGATCTCTCTGATCGCGCCGACTTCTCATGAGAGGGTCGCACAGATTGCGAAGGATGCGGAAGGGTTTGTGTATTGTGTTTCTTCTCTTGGTGTTACAGGAACAAGAACTAATATTACTACAGATATCGGTGCAATGGTGAAATTGGTAAAAGCTGCGAAAGATATTCCTTGTGCAGTAGGTTTTGGAATCTCCACACCTGAGCAGGCGAAGAAGATGGCAGCACAGTCGGATGGAGCGATTGTAGGATCTGCAATTGTGAAGTTGTGTGCACAGTATGGCAGGGATTGTGTGCCCTATGTGAAAGAGTATGTGAAATCTATGAAAGATGCTGTAATGGAAGCTTAGGAATTAAAAAGGGACGCGCAGAAACATATTTCATTTCGTGTGCGGTTTCGGAGCCTAAGAACTTCTGCAAATGCACACGAAATGAAATATGTTTCTGCGCTGTGTATTGGTATGAACTGAAAATCCTGCAAGCAATCCAGTCCATCATAGCGTGAAGAGCTGCGGAGTAATTTGTATCTTTTATAAGAAAGATTTTAGAATCTGCAGTACTCCGTTTTCCCAGTAGGGTGGGCAGGTATTTTGGGCAGCAGCCTGGACTTCCGGTCGGGAATTAGAAACTGCATAGCTATAACCTGCTTCACGGAGCATTTCAATATCATTGATATTATCTCCGAAAACACAGGTTTCATCAGGCGCAATTCCCAGATGTTTTTGCAGGAAATCCAGAGCCGGACCCTTGCCGGATCCCTGGAGAGTGGCATCCATCCATTCTTTACCTGCAGAGACCAGAGTGACTTTATCTTTCCATGCAGGGGTAAATACAGGAGCACATAATTCTTCACAGGCATTAGGATGATAGACAGAGAATTTGATGATCTGCTGATCCTCAAGGATGCGTGGATCAGAAATTTCCTGGATATCATATCCGTAAGAATCTCTCAGCCAGTGAAACATACGGCTGCCGCCATCCTCTGCAAAGCCACGGTCAGGTGTGGCAATATAGTAATCGCAGGAAGGCAGACTCTCATGAACCATAGAAAGCATTCCTTTCCATATTTCATCAGGCATAGTATCTACCTTCAGAATCTCCTTCGGAGTTCTTACCACAGTGCCGCCATCAGTGATGTAAAGCAGCCTGTCTGCAACAGGTGCAAACAGCTTCCTCTCACTTCGATATTGGCGCCCCGAGCACGCAACGAAAATAATACCCTTATCAAGCAGACGATGGATCACATCCATATACTCCCTGTCAATCGCCAGAGTTCCATCCTTCACCAGAGTTCCATCTATATCTGAAGCAATCAATTTAATCATATGAATAAGAAATCCTTTCTATTTATTAATAAATACAATCCCCATTTTATCACGCACAAATATAACTTGCCATAAATAATTAAGAAAAATTACAACTATTCACCAGTCCCGTTTCATGCGTTACTATCCTGCAAAATGTTTTGTGAGAAAATCTCATCTGCGTAGCCTGGCGTTGCAAGGCGCATTACTGTGAACGAAGTGAGCAGTAACAGCTCGGCAGTCCCACAGCCAACCAACAGGCAGGAAATATTTTTGTTTTCAGGTGCATTTGCAGTGGGCGTAGCAACTCTTGGTGCGTGGGAATCTGCGTTATTCAAAAAAATGCTCACTGTCTGAGCGAAGCGAGTTTGAGCATTTTTTGAATGCTTTTAGCAGATTTCCACACACCTAGAGTTTCTAGCCCGCGAAACCGCACCTGAAAACAAAAATATTTCCTGCCGTCCCCAAACTTTTTTTGCCCCATGAACCCCATTGACTTTTCCCCTCTTTTTTCTTATATTATATAAATAGAATTCCGCGTACCCATAAACCTACGCGTTCAAACTCTGAAAAAGAAGGAGGAATGCATAAAAATGGATAAGAAAATGCTCTTTGTTTTCAATCCAAAAGCAGGCAAAGGTAAGATCAAAGCAAACCTGCTTGATATCGTGGACATTTTTAATAAAGGTGGTTATGAAGTCATTATCTATTCCACACAGAAACCAAAAGATGCCTACGAGAAAGCCAAAGAATACGAATCCAAAGTAGATCTTATTGTATGCAGCGGCGGAGACGGGACTCTTGATGAGGTGGTTACCGGAGTAATGGAAAAGAAGAGTTCCATTCCCATCGGATACATTCCGGCAGGAAGTACCAACGACTTTGCAAACAGTCTCTTTATGCCGAAAAGCATGACAGATGCCGCTTCCATGATTATGGAAGAGAAACTTTATCACTGTGACATCGGCAGATTCAATAACCAGAGCTTTACATATATAGCAGCTTTCGGTCTTTTTACAGATGTAGCCTATCAGACAGATCAGGATCTCAAGAATATCCTTGGCCATGTAGCCTATCTTCTTGAGGGAGTGAAACGCCTTTTTGATATCAAATCATACCATATGAGAATTGAATCCGAAGAATTAACTGTGGAGGATGACTTCATCTTTGGAATGATCACCAATTCCCGTTCAGTGGGAGGGTTCAAGAACCTTACAGGCAAGAACGTGGATATGAATGACGGACTTTTTGAAGTCACCATGATCACAAGACCGAAGAATCCGCTGGAATTGCAGGAGATCATGACTGCAATGCTGACAGCAGAGGACAATACAGATCTGATCCATTCTTTTAAATCAGCCAGGGTGACCATTACCTCAGAAGAACCGGTACCATGGACTCTGGACGGTGAATACGGCGGCAGTCATACACAGATAGAGATTGAAAACTGCCACGAAGCACTGAATCTGTATCTGAAAAGTACGAAAAAATGAGGAAACCAGATCAATTGGAATTTCCCCGTTAATAAATAAAAAGGAGAAATAAAATGGGTGAGTATATCAATGTAGTAGAGACTTTTGGATGTGACGTGTTTAATGATTCCGTCATGCAGGCACGACTTCCAAAGAAAATCTACAAAGAATTGAAAAAAACCATAGAAGAAGGCAAGGAGCTGTCTATGGAGATCGCAGATGTAGTAGCACATGAGATGAAAGAATGGGCGATTGAAAAGGGTGCTACACACTACAGTCACTGGTTCCAGCCCCTTACAGGCGTGACAGCAGAGAAACATGATGCCTTTATCACAGCTCCGATGGATAATGGCAAAGTTCTGATGTCTTTCTCCGGAAAAGAACTGATCAAAGGTGAGCCGGATGCTTCTTCATTCCCGTCCGGTGGATTAAGAGCTACCTTTGAGGCGAGAGGATATACAGCATGGGACTGTACATCACCGGCTTTTGTCCGTCATGATGCAGCAGGCGGAACACTCTGTATTCCTACTGCATTCTGTTCCTATACAGGAGAAGCACTTGACCAGAAGACACCACTTCTTCGTTCTATGGAAGCAATCAACACCCAGGCACTCCGTCTGCTGAGACTTTTTGGAAATACAACTTCTAAGAAAGTAACTCCGTCAGTAGGAGCAGAGCAGGAATATTTCCTGATCGATAAAGAAGAAATGGCTTCAGAGAAAGGACCTGATCTATACAGGCAGAACTCTTTTTGGTGCCATGCCTCCGAAGGGACAGGAAATGGATGACCATTACTTCGGAAGTATCCGTCAGAGAATTTCCGCATACATGAAAGAGGTAAATGAAGAATGCTGGAAGCTTGGAATCCCTGCAAAGACACAGCATAATGAGGTTGCCCCTGCACAGCATGAGCTTGCACCGATCTATGCACCGGTCAATATCGCAGCAGACCAGAACCAGATGATGATGCGTATTCTTAAAAAGGTTGCCAGCCGCCATGGAATGCGTTGTGTCCTTCATGAGAAACCATTTGCAGGTGTGAACGGTTCCGGTAAGCATAACAACTGGTCTCTTACCACAGATGACGGAATCAATCTTCTGGATCCGGGCAAAACACCTCATGAAAATATTCAGTTCCTTCTGGTCCTTACCTGTATCCTGAAAGCAGTAGATGAACATGCAGATCTTCTGCGTGAATCTGCGGCAGATGTGGGAAATGACCAGAGACTTGGCGGCCATGAGGCACCGCCGGCAGTGATTTCCGTATTCCTTGGAGAGCAGCTTGAGGATGTTCTGGAGCAGCTGGTCAGCACAGGAACAGCAACTCACAGTAAAAAGGGAAGTAAGCTGGAAACAGGTGTTAAGACTCTGCCTGATTTCATGAAGGATGCTACAGACCGTAACCGTACTTCACCTTTTGCTTTCACAGGAAATAAATTTGAATTCCGTATGGTGGGCTCAAGAGATTCTATTTCCGCATGTAACGTAGTCCTGAATACGATCACGGCAGAAGTATTTAAGGAAGTATGTGACCGCCTGGAAGAAGCTCCTGATTTCGAACTGGCGGTACATGACCTGATCAAAGAATATGCCACAGATCACCAGAAGATCGTATTTAACGGAAACGGTTATGCGCCGGAATGGGAGAAAGAAGCTAAACGCCGCGGACTTCCAATACCTTCCGAGCATGGTGGATGCAATCCCTGCACTTACTACAGAGAAGGCAGTGAAACTCTTTGAATCTTTTGATGTATTCTCAAGAGCTGAGCTTGAATCACGCGCAGAGATTAAATATGAGATTTACTCTAAAGCAATCAATATTGAAGCAAAGACAATGATCGACATGGCAACCAAGCAGATCATCCCGGCAGTTATCAGATATACCACTGTTCTTGGCGAATCTATCAATACAGTGAAAACAGCGGGCGAAGGATTGATCGATGTAAGTGTACAGCTTGACCTGCTCAAGAAAGCGTCAAAACTCTTAAAGGCTGCAAACAGTGCCATGAGTAAGCTGAGCAAACTGGTTGAGAAGACCCCGGAATATGCAGAGGGACGGGACAGAGCCGTATTCTGCAGAGAAAAGGTGGTTCCTGCAATGGAAGCTTTACGTGAGCCTGTGGATGAACTGGAAATGATTGTAGATAAGGAAATGTGGCCGATGCCTTCTTATGGAGATCTTGTATTTGAAGTATAATGTTGTAAAAATATAAAGAAGAATGCTATAATGAAAGGGTCGTGAATCTGTAAAAGATAAGCGGCCTTTTTCTATAACACAAACTGGACTATAATAGTTATATAAAGGAGAACTAAATGGAAGAACTGAAATTTCTGGAGGAGCAGCAGGTAGAACCAGAGCTGATGAAGAGAGTAGAAGAATTTCGCAGCCGGTATGAGGTGGCACCGGAGACTGCAGGCAGGATTGTGAAACCATCCATTCCATTTTATGGAAAAGATATTCTGGAAATGGCCATTGCCGGACTGCTCAAAGGGGAGAACCTGTTACTCACCGGTCCGAAGGCAACAGGAAAAAATATCCTTGCAGAGAACCTGGCATATATTTTCAACCGCCCCGCGTACAATGTTTCCTTTCATGTAAATACAAACAGCGGAGATCTGATAGGCACAGACACTTTCGTGGACAATGAAGTTAAGCTTCGCAAAGGAACTATCTATCAGTGTGCAGAATACGGTGGTTTCGGAATCCTCGACGAGATTAATATGGCAAAGAACGATGCAGTTTCCGTTCTCCATGCAACTCTGGATTATCGTCGTTCCATCGATGTCCCGGGCTATGACAAAATTGATCTTCATCCGGCTGCCCGTTTTATTGGAACCATGAATTACGGTTATGCAGGAACCAAAGAACTCAATGAAGCGCTGGTATCCAGATTTCTGGTCATTGACATGCCGGCTCAGACTGAAGAATCCCTGGAATTTATTTTCCGCCGGATGTTCCCGAATATAAAAGAAAACGCCAGAACACAGTTCATAGGAGTTTTCCTGGATCTTCAGCTCAAAGCCACAAACAGTGAAATTTCCACCAAACCTCTGGATCTGCGAGGTCTCCTTGCAGCCATGAAGATTGTAGAAACCGGACTTTCTCCGAGAAAAGCAGTTACTATGGGAGTGGTGAACAAGACTTTCGATATTTTCGAGAAAGAAATCGTAGAGGATATTGTGAAAACCAGAATTCCGGCAGACTGGACAAGGGATGATGTATATGAAAGATGAGAAAATCGTAGAAATCGACGATTACCGTCTGGAACTGGAAAACAGGATCCGCAATCTCCTCTGGACTATCAGCGGGGATTACACATTAAATATGAAAGTAGATGTTTCCCTGTATCTGCGCTCAAAAGCAATTGCTCTGTATGACGGCATCAAGCAGGGCGCTCTGGCGAAATATTATGACAGGAATCTGCTTGGTTTATATCTGGTAAAAAAAGTCTTCTGCCAGGCAGGAGAAGGAGAACTGACTGCAGTAGCACAGCTATGTGTAGAAGAAGCAATCGGGGACAAAATCTGTCAGGAGCGTCCGGGAGTCCGGGAGATGCAGAAGGAAGCATTCGAGGATATCCTGGATCAGGAGTTTGAACAGATGCCCGCATACGGAGATATTCTCGGTCGCCTGAAGATTGCCATCCTGCGTGACCGTTTGCAGAATGGAAACCATTATGTAGAAGAGCGTCTTCGGAAAATCCGCGACATGGTTTACAAAG
>NZ_JBWLUT010000076.1:0-7240 GCF_056504575.1 Blautia sp. CGZ-1-C1 | reverse complement strand
AAATTATAAAGTTTGAATTTGAAAAAGTCCTTAAAAATAAAATTGTCATAGGAAGTTTAGTAATAAGTTTTATTGTTCTTCTTCTAGGTATTTTCTTTGTTGGATATAACTATTCACAATTCAAAATGAGTGAAAGAAATAATGTCAACAAAGGATTTCCTAAAAATATAGATACTATCATCAGTCAAAAATATGCGGGGGACTTTACAGACAAAAAAGTACAAATGATATTATCTGATTCTATGAATCAGTTTCAGGAAAATGAAGAGAAAGGAGTTACCGATAAACCTTTTTATTTATTCTACTGGCAAATGGGCGACAATTTTTTTGACGATGACAGCGAAAATATTTACACAGAAATGATTCAAGCATATAATTGGCAATAACTATTGCTAGATGATGTATCAGTTTATTTTATTCTCTCGTGATTTAGGATTCACAGAATTTGAAAAGCCTTTACAAATAGGTAATTATGTTCCGTGGGGAGATTCCTTTTCAGTAATTGGAAATATAAACCTGCTCATATGTGTTTTGACTATTTTAATTTGCTCACAATATTTTCCAATGATACTTCAAAGAATGTGAATCCAAATTTATTGATTACCAAATTAGGCAGAAATAAATGATTTTTGTGATTATTGTAGGAACGGTGATTCCTCTATGTACATTGATTTTATTTCATCTTCTGAACGCAGGCATTTTTTCGCTCATGTATGATACTAGCGGGTGGAATTCAAGTATTCAGACAAATTTGTCAATGGGGTTATTTCAGTTTCCTGTTGAATGGAATCATTTGCAAACATACTTAATTGTTGTGCTTTTGCAAAGTATAGGAATTGTATTTGTTTCTAGTTTTACATTATTGATTTCTTCCTTTGCAAAATCACCTATAACTTCACTTTCTGTTTCATTGGGTATGTTTTTACTACCACAACTACTTTTTGCAGATATTCAGAAAAGGAATATTAAATAAGCTATTATATTTCTTTCCTATTAACAATTTAAATGCTCAAAAAACTCTGGAATTACTAAGTTCAGAAAAATCATTTTTGATGAGTTCATTTATTCAGAATTTAATGGTAGTCTTTTTGTTTTTGATTACTTTGAAAATTATTTTTGATTTTATCACTTACAGACATATGAAATCATGGCATTTTTCATAAAACTGAATTTTCAGAAAGGGAAACAACAAACTCTGTTAATGATATTTATGAATCAAACAAAGGAAAAAATAGAATGGTTATTATGTCCAATCTGTAGTAATAAAACTAGATTGAAAGTACGAAAAGATACGGAATTAATAAATTTTCCTTCTATTCTGTCCAAAATGCAAAAAAGAAAGCTTAATCAACGTAAACAATTTAAAAGTAACCATTGTAAAAGAGCCAGACGCAAAGACGCAGAGCCGATAATACCGAGAATGAGTTAAGAATTTCTTGGGTTATCGGCTTATTTTATTGAATATGCAAGGTGGAGGATTACTTTGTCCTCCACTTCCTTTGATTTGATGATTCCGTCAGCAACGCTTTCCATGATAACCAAATCCTTATCGGACAAGTTATCAAGTCGTTTTTCCAACTGTCGTCTTCTGGTGCTTTTTTCCAGATCAGACGCAGGCAGGAAAAATTCATCAACGGAAACATTAAGTAATGATACAAGGTCATAGAACACCTGTAAACTTGGGTGTTGCCCTTTGTTTTCGATATTTGTTAAATAGCGTGGGTCAATCTCAATCATTGCTCCCACTTGCTCACGAGTTAATTTTTGCTTTTTACGAGCTTCTTTGATTGCAAGACCAAAAGCTCTAAAATCATATTTATCTTCTTTTTTACGCATATGTAATCACCTCACTATATTTTACTGTTCCTGTTGATTTTCTAACAGGTATAGAAAAACGTATAATATGGTTTGTGAATTCCTATTATGCGTATAAAACCAAAAAAGGTACTGCCTAGCGGTAAATAAAAAAACCGTTATTAACAGTATCATTTTTGCGTGTCAAAAAATATCATTACTTCAATGGCGGTTTGATAAGCCGCCTTTTTCTTTTTCCATCAAAAAACAGCATATTGGTTTAGCGGCTTTGGGAGGTAGCCGCATTGAAAGACCTGTATGCTCCGCTTGTCAATCTATGAAAGTCTATTATTTCAGATAATGGATTTTCACAGACTGACAAATACAGTCGGGTGTTCTTTGACAACTGAATAAAGCAATCAGATACGTTTGATATGCAGCGAGCCAGCGGAAATTGTACGCCATCACATACCTTGCCATGCTTGGAAATGATGATTTACTGGCAGCAGATGAAATGTTTGACAATCTTTGCGACAGATTTGAAAATGTCAGCAATATAGCTGGTAGGAAATTTTCTGTCAATGGATATGAATTTATCGGCATGAACTATATTTTAGACCATCCGTTCGGTTGTAAAGACAGGGTTGTTACAGAAACACATTATATTCCGCAGCGTCAGTTAAGTCCTGTAGCCGGAATCTCTAATGCTGTTGATTATGACAGGATTTACAACTGGCTGGAATATTCCAGAACAGAATTACCGCATATGTGTGATGTGCTGAAGAAACTTCCATTGCCGGACGATAGACAAAAAGCGGTTTACGTTATGCACATGCCGCCTGCGGGATTGAGATTAGGACAGTTGCGCTATCAAGATTTGGATATAGGCTCTGTTGATATTTACGAATTTCTGAAAGAAAAACAGCCACTTCTTTCTCTGCACGGACATATACATGAAAGTCCTGACACAGAGAAAGGAAAGTGGATAAACCAGATTCATCAGACAACCTGTATTCAGACTGGACAGACGGAACTTAATGACAAATACATGGTTTATGCGGAGATTGATTTGCAGGAAAAGAAGTATGAACGCAAAGTAATCAGTGTAGATTAGCAGAAAGACACCAGAAATGGTGTTTTTTTGTTGGAAGAAATGAGGTGGGATTATAGGAAAAACAGTACAGTCCAATACAATAAAAATAGGAAATACGACCTTTTATGTAACGTCAGTGTTCTCCGGTACAGTGGATTTGCAGCATTTGATTAAAAGGCTGATTCAAAAGGAAATCGAGCAGGAAAACAATGGATATTAAATTGAGAACAGTGTAATAAGCGGCTGAAAATAATTAAGTAGCGTGGTATAATATTAACAGGATATAAGTTGTTTGTTTGCTGTTGGAAAGGAGTAAAAATGACGAAACAGCAAGCAAGATTAAGAGTTAGATTATATGCACGTTTATCCAAAGATGATGGTGACGCTGATAAAGAAAGCAACAGTATCACAAACCAGTTGCAAATGCTCCGATATTATTCAAAGGAAAAAGGATTTGAAATCATTGACGAGTATGTAGATGATGGCTATTCCGGCACAACATTCAACAGACCGGATTTAAACCGCATGATTGAGGACGCTATGGAAGATACACAGCCTAGTGGAATCATGGTAAAGGATATGTCAAGGTTCGGTCGCAACAATGCCATGTTCATGTATTACGTGGAAGAAATCTTCCCGAACAATGACATTCTCTTTATCGCACTGAATGATGATGTTGACACAAGATATGAGGATAACGAGATGATGCCATTCAAATCTATTATGAATGAGTATTATGCACGTGATACCTCAAAGAAAATCCGAAGCGTCAAGAAAACAACTGCTTTAAGTGGCGGGTTCTGCGGTTCATTCGCTCCGTATGGTTATAGGGTTGACCCGAACAATAAGCGTAAACTACTGATAGACCCGGAAACAGCGCCTATCGTCAAGCGTATTTTTGAAATGTCGAAACAGGGAAACAGTGTTCATCAGATAGCAAGAACATTGTGTGAAGAAAAGATTTTGATTCCGAGAGCCTACAGAGCAATGAAGAATGGCACGCTGGAAACAAGCACAGGGTTCCGATTCCCTACCGACTGGGTTGGAAAAATGTTAAGATGATTTTGGAAAATCAAGTGTATCTCGGTCATATGGTATCGCACAAGACACAGACAAAATCATTCAAGAACAGAAAACTGGTAGCGGTTCCTAAGGAAGATTGGATTGTTGTAAAAAACACCCATGAAGCTATCATTGATGAAGAAACCTTTGAACTGGTACAGAAATTCATCAGTGTAAAGAAAAGATATGCCATAATTCATGGTGACGAGTTCAGTTGCCTTGAATAACAGATGAACAGGGACACGATCAACTGGATTCGGATAAAACGAAAACAGGAGGTCGCTATGAAGAAATTGAAAAAGCATATCCATGATGACAGTAACGGTCTGGACTATGTTCTGGTCGGAGACTACTATATTCCAGACTTACAGCTGCCGGAGGAAAGCCGCCCAATCGGACGGTGGGGACGGATGCACAGGGAATATCTGCAAGAGTATTGTCCCGACCGGTACAATGAATTGCTTCTGTCTGGAAAGCTGTGGACATATCTTGCCGATCTGGATGAGCAGGCACAGAACCGTCTGGATTGTATCATTGCCCAGATAAAAGAAACAGAGGGAGTCACGGAGGAATTGAAAGCAAAAGACCAGCTTGCATGGGTCGGTCACATGAACAGCATACGCCACCGGGCAGAGGAAGTCATTCGGTCTGAGATGATTTTCGTCTGAGAAGGTGGAAAAACTGAGGCCATTCACTTTTATAGTGGATGGCCTTTTTGCTACCTGCGCTTTTTTTTTTTGGCATATAATACGGCTGTGACTTGGCTTTTCCCCGCATATTGTTTGGGTTTTTAAGCAGTTTGGACAGGCTCAGTATCCGCAGAAAAGCCGAAAAGTCCTCGGATGAAATTTTTTCAAAAGGAATCTGCATTTTATCACAGAACTCATGGATCATAGCTTCTGTGTCGGTTCCCATCTGTATGGCCTGTTCAAAATTCTCTTTGACCTCATCCAGTGTTGGCTGTGGGTCGGCTGTGGTCTTGTCTTTCAAATGGGCTTCCCGTATATCCCGGACAATGCTGTCCAGATCATCATGAAGGATATGGCTGTAAAAATCGTTCTCCTGTACCTGACCCAATTCCAGCGTCCGCATATACAGATCATTTTCTCCAGGTGCGTGTTCTTTAAGAATGGTCTGCCGGGTAGCTTCCAGAATCAGATTCATCTGGTTCACCCGCATATCAGCGAGCTGGTCAATAAAGATTTCCATATCAACCATCAGCCGCAAAAAATTTGGATGAGTCGCCAGTTCACAAAGCAGGCGGTTGTTGATCTTTCCGCTGCTCAAAAGTTCCACCATAGCGTCACTCAGATGCAGAGCTTGAAGCTCCGTGTTTGGGTGATTTTTATTTTCTGACACGCCCATCAGATAATCAGTGGACACTCCGTAAAACTTTGCCAGTGTCGCAATCGCAAATGGGCTGATGTCTTTGTAGTCATCGCTCTCATATTTCCCCAGTGCCGACTTAGACAGGCCGGTCTGTTCTGCCAGCTGTTCCAGCGTCAGGTGCTTATCCACCACTTGCAGGTCTTTGAGCCGTTCCGGGATTGACAGTTTTGTGTACATCAAAGCACCTCCTTGCCATCGGTTTTTGTTTTTCATTATAGCACATTTCCGAGAGCGTGGAAATATGCGGTTTTCATGTGTTTTTCCTGCGTCTTGGACATACGGGAGCAGCCCTCTTTTTTCGGTAAACTGGTTCTTGTCAGGAGACATAGAACCTTGAAAAATGAATGACCGACTGCAAGGGGGACGACCTCCGGGGAAGTGACGCCACGATAAGAGCGCACCAAAGAGGACAATACGCTGGGAGAGAATCCGGGCAGGAATATTTTGCAGACAGACCGGCAGACAGAAAAATAAACGATGCGGAACATACCGCATCAAATGAATGGAGGTAGATCATTATGAAACTGAATATGAAGGAAAAGAAAATTCTTTACGCTTACGCCTGCCCCAGCCATCACAACACAGTGACAAGGCTGAAATGGCTGACAGCATTGACTGTTGACCCGGAGGCGAAAAGCCAGATGCTTCATCTTGCTCGTAAAATTGAGACAGAGACAGAGGAAAGGTGGTACGAAGCCTTTTACCATCATCTGCGTATGGAGATGGACGAATACCGCCGGATTAGACGCAGTCTGCGTGCGCTGAAAGCAAACACCGATTATGAGGAGGAACTGTATGAGGAAGCTGTCTAAATATGAAAAAGAAACCATCATCAACTGGAATGAGGGCGAGACGATTGCCAGTATCTACACCTTCAATGCCAGCTTGAAACGCAGACTGGAGGATTTCAGCCGGAAGTACCCTCTGCTGTGCCGCTTGGAACGCAGTACGCCGGAAGGTAGCGTGACCTATGTGATGGACAAGTCACGACTTTCGATCCGGCTGGTGCCGCCGTACAGCGAAGAACGGCTGGCAGCTGCAAGGGAGTACGCAAAAGAGCATGGCTTTCAGGTCATACAGACAGAAGAAAAAATCGCTTAAAATGAGGGCGATTTACGAAAAAATATCGGGTCTGCACCCGCTGTTTTGATCGGCAATTTCCGCAGGCGTATTCTGTATCCACTTCTCGCCTATGGGCGTAAATGTACGGATACGGAGCCGGTGAAACTGGCAAAAACCGCTTCTGCGGTGAAGGCCAGCTTCGCCGGTGCGGGAGTACAGAGGGCAGCCAGCCCTTTGTGCCGGGGTGCAGGGGCGGCAGCGCACTGCTGGGGTCAAGGGGCAATGCCCATTGGCGGGTTGAGGGCAGCCAGCCTCATCGGGTCAAGGGTGAAACGCCTTGCCCAGGGAAAGTTGATGCCTGCGTCAACTTATACTGGGTATTACCTGACGCAAAACTTCGCAGGTCTGGCGGCTTTGCCGCCCTCCCCAGCCCAGAACATCTTTGCAGGAAGGAGGAAAAATGTTTGAAATTAACAAGACACAATGGACGATCTGGGAAGCATGGCACTTACAATCCCCGGCACAATGACCGTCGGTTCGATGTAGAAAATAGCGAACACATTGACGCTGAGCGTGCCAGACAAAATGTGTACTGGGACTGTTACCGGGGCTTTACCACCCACGACTTTCGGGAAAACCCAGAGCAGCCGGATTTCAGCTTTGAGGAAATTGAACGGATGTATTACTACGAGCATTATGCCGACCATGTCAATGCTCAGAACGCCCGGAACGAGAAAACCCGGCACATTGAGCGCAATCGCACTGTGGATGATCTTTTGAAAAATAACAAGACCTGTCCAGAAGAAAGCATCTACCAGATCGGCACTATGGAAGAATCCG
>NZ_JBWLUT010000075.1:0-8818 GCF_056504575.1 Blautia sp. CGZ-1-C1 | reverse complement strand
TACTATAGAAAATCTCAGCATTTCTTGCTGCAAAGAATTCCACAACATCAAGACCAACAGCGCCGCCGCCCACAACAACAACCTTCTTGCCTGTCATATCTTCCGGATAATCATTGATGTGATTAATCATTCCCAGGATAGAAGCGACCTTGCTGCCTTCTTTGTCAATGCGGTCGTGAAGTCCTTTGATCGGAGGAAGCAGTGGTGCGGAACCTGTGGAGCTTACGATCAGGTTCGGATGGAACTTGCGGATATTTTCCGGTGTTCCTTCTGTGTTTGTGAAGATATAAAGATTCTCAAGCTGCTCTGCTCTGTGAATCAGATAGTTCGGGAAATCAGCCAGACGCTTCTTTGCAGGAATCTTAGAGATCACAGAAGCAAGACCGCCAAGAGTTTCACCCTTTTCCAGAAGGAAGGTGTTACAGCCTACTTCTGCGGCTGTACAGGCAGCTTCCAGCCCGGCAGTACCGCCTCCGATTACTACAACGTTACAGTTTTTGTTCACTTTCTGATTCTTATAAACATCACCTTCCAGAACAGCCGGGTTTACAGTACAGCGGATCGGACGGTTAAAACCGATTCTGTTTCCTGCACATCCGATGTTACAGGAGATACATTTGCGAAGGTCACATTCTCTGCCTGTAGCTACTTTGTTTACCCATGCAGGTTCTGCGATAAGACCACGTCCCATACCGATCAGGTCTGCATCACCGTCAGCAAGGATCTTCTCTGCAACCTTAGGATCACGGATATTTCCCATGGAAATACATGGCTTGCCGAACTTCTCCTTTAACAGCCTTCGGCATGTAGGAACGCCATCCGTCTTTCATGTAGTTAGCATCGATCTGATACTGGATAGAACCGTTTAAACCGCAGGAAACATCGAAGATATCAACTTCATCCTGAACATATTCCAGATATTCAAGAGTATCCTCAAGAGTGTTGCCGCCTTCCATCAGCTCATCTGCGCTGAGACGGAGCATGATCGGGAAGAAAGGTCCAACCTGTTTTCTTACTTCCTCAATGACCATACGGCAGAAACGTGTTCTGTTTTCCACAGATCCGCCGAAATCATCTGTACGTTTGTTTGTAAGAGGAGAGAGGAACTGGCTGATCAGATAGGAATGTCCCGCATGGATCTCTACTGCGTCAAAACCAGCAGCCTGGGCTCTCTTTGCAGCCTCGCCGTATTTCTTTACAATGTGATGGATTTCTTCCACTGATAACGGACGCGGGATCTCTCCGCCTTCTTTGGACGGAACATCAGATGCGGAAACAGGCTGCATATTTGTACGTGCGGAAACAGCGGAAGCACCCGCTGTGGTTGATCTGGATTGCAATACAGGTACCATATTTGTGAATCTCTTCACAGAATTTGTACAGACGCGGCAGATAGTTGTCGTGGTCAATACGAAGCTGAGTAGTTCCGTTGGAACCCTGCGGAGAATCCACACTTGCGTTCTCTACAATGATCAGTCCTGTTCCGCCCTTGGCACGTTCTTTGTAATAATTGATATGAAGAAAGCTCATTTCTCCATTCTGCTCACCGTAGTTTGTACCCATAGGCATCATAACAATACGGTTTTTGATAGTCATATTTTTTACTGTGAGTGGTGTGAAAATATGCTGGTAATTGCTTTTCATTACGTCGTTCCTCCTGAAATTTTCTGTTGGATCTATTTCAGGCCACTCTTCAGTGCTTTAGCTGTGGCCTGAATTTCTTTGATGTGTTAATTATATAACGGGATAATCCATAAATCTAATCGAAACAAATTCGTGCTATATAATAAAAAACATCTATGGTTTTCCACGCACTGAATAAAAAGCATTCATAACCGCATGCTGCATCATGTAAAAAACCTGACAAACCGGCATGGCTATAGTATTTTTCTCTGGGCTGCGCTGAGACTTTTGTACCTGTACAATCGGATTCGCAAACAAGCGAGTGGTATAGTTATTTCGAAAACGATGTACCGGTTTAAAGGAGAGGGTGAAATACGGGACAATGCAAAATAACCGTAATATCTTCTATTTAATAGGAAGAAATACGCAAAAAAACAAAATTTGGAGAAACCTGACAAACTTTTCTGCTATATTTTTAACGAAAATGACAAATAAATGTTGAAATTTTCTGCCAGAAAAGGTAGAATTAAAATTGGCTAAATTTTTGGGTTAACTTTTAAATATTCTCATAAAGATGGAGGGCAAACAAGAATGAGTAATGCAACACAAAGCTTAGCAGGCACAAGAATTACTTCTTTGCTTGACGCAAACAGTTTTGTCGAAATCGGTCAGAGCGTAACAGCCAGATCAACAGATTTCAACATGGCTGCAAACAAAGCACCATCTGACGGTGTAATCACCGGATATGGTGTAATCGATGACAAACTGGTTTATGTATACAGCCAGGACGCATCCGTATTAAACGGTACTGTTGGCGAAATGCATGCCAAGAAGATCACAAGACTTTATGATCTTGCAATGAAAACAGGCGCTCCGGTTATCGGACTTGTAGACTGCGCAGGTATCCGTCTTCAGGAAGCAACAGATGCACTGGAAGCTTTCGGACAGATCTATCTGAAACAGACACTGGCATCCGGTGTGATTCCGCAGATCACAGCAATCTTCGGAACATGCGGCGGTGGTATGGCAGTTATCCCGTCCCTGACAGACTTCACATTTATCGAATCCAAAAAAGGAAAAATGTTCATCAACACACCGAACGCACTGGAGGGAAATAACGCAGACAAATGCGATACAGCAGCAGCTGATTTCCAGAGCAAGGAAACAGGTCTGATCGATGGCGTTGGTACAGAAGAAGAGGTTCTTGGCCAGATCCGCTCTTTAGTATCACTTCTTCCTTCTAATAATGAAGACACAGACAATTACACAGAGTGTACAGATGATCTCAACCGTGTATGCGCTGAACTTGCAAACTGTGCAGGTGATACAGCAATCGCACTTTCCCAGATCGCTGACAACGGCGAATTCTTCGAGACAAAAGCAGACTATGCCAAAGATATGGTTACAGGATTTATCCGCTTAAACGGAGCAACCATCGGTGCAGTTGCAAACAGAAGCGAAGTATACGACGCAGAAGGCAAGAAAGTAGAAACATTTGACGGAAGCATCTCCGCAAGAGGTGCAAGAAAAGCAGCAGACTTCGTGAAATTCTGCGATGCTTTTGACATTCCGGTACTTACACTTACAAACGCAACAGGCTTCATGGCAACCTTATGCAGCGAGAAGATGATGGCGAAATCCGTAGGTGAGCTGGTAGCTGCATTCGCAGACGCAACAGTTCCGAAGGTAAACGTGATCATCGGCAAAGCTTACGGTACAGCTTACGTGGCAATGAACAGCAAATCTATCGGTGCAGACCTTGTATATGCATGGGATAACGCAGAGATCGGTATGATGGACGCTTCCCTGGCAGCCAAGATCATGTACGCAGATGCAGATGCTGCTGAATTAAATGAGAAAGCTGCTCAGTACAGAGAACTCCAGAATGGTGTTGCTTCCGCAGCAGCAAGAGGCTATGTTGACACTGTGATCAGCCCGGCTGACACAAGAAAATATGTAATCGGTGCATTTGAGATGCTGTTCACAAAAAGGGAAGATCGTCCGTCCAAGAAACACGGAACGATTTAAGCGGGGTGACGCATATGAAAATGATCAAAAAAATAACTTCTGTATTCATGACATTTCTCGTAATGGCTGCACTGGTGATCGGCAGCACTTCTGTGGTATTTGCCGCTGATGAGATTAATGATACTGTCAAGTCCACACTGATAACTACAGCAGAGGGGCTGACAGATACCATTGTCCAGCTTAAAGATGAAGAAATTGAGAATTACATGAGTTCAGGAAATGACTTTACAATAAGTGCCATGCAGTCCTGGCAGACATCCAAGGATGAACTTGGCGCAAAGAAGGACAGCAATGGTGAAACTACTGTAACTTTCAAAGATGATCAGTACACAGTTACTGTTCCTCTTAAATTTGAGAAAGCAGAAGCAAACTTTGTATATGTCTTTGACTCACAGGGAACACCGATTTCCATGACTGTAGATGTGCAGTATGGTATGGGTAAGACTCTTCAGAGAGCAGGTCTTAATACTCTGATGGGTATTGGAACTGTATTCGTAATGCTGGTTTTATTAAGTCTTCTGATCTCTCTGTTCCGTTTCATCCCGAATCCGGAAGCAAAGAAAGCAGCAGAAGCAAAAGCAGCCAAAGCTGCAAAAGAGGCAGAGGCAGCAGCAATTGCAGCGGCGGCACCTGCACAGGCAGAAGAGAACCTTGCAGATGACGGAGAACTGGTAGCTGTTATCGCAGCAGCAATCGCAGCAGCAGAAGGAACTACAACAGACGGATTCGTAGTTCGTTCCATCCGCAAAGTAAAAAGAAACAGAAGATAATCACTGTTCATCCGATAATATTTTTGCGTATCGTAGATTACATTACTGAGAAAGTAATGAACGCTAATAATTGTTATTTATTTAGGAGGATTTTAAAATGAAAAGCTATACAATTACAGTAAATGGTACAGCATATGAAGTAACTGTTGAAGAAACAGGAAGCGTATCCGCACCAGCAGCAGCTCCGAAGGCCGCACCTAAAGCAGCACCGGCAGCAGCTCCGAAAGCAGCAGCTCCTGCAGCAGGCGCAGGCGCAGTAAAAGTAACTGCTTCCGTACCTGGTAAAGTTGTTAAAGTAGCAGCAAGCGTTGGACAGGCAGTAAAAGCCGGAGACAGCGTAATTATTCTTGAATCCATGAAGATGGAAATCCCTGTAGTAGCTCCTCAGGACGGTACTATCGCAAGCATTGATGTTGCAGAAGGTGCCTCTGTAGAAAACGGAGATACTTTAGCAACAATGAACTAAGACGGGAGGTAGTCAAATGTCTTATGTAACAGAAACATTGTCCAACCTGATTCATCAGACAGCATTCTTTAATCTGACATGGGGCAATTACCTGATGATCGCAGTAGCCTGCGTATTCCTTTACCTTGCTATCAAAAAAGGATTCGAGCCGCTTCTGCTTGTTCCTATCGCATTCGGTATGCTGCTTGTAAATATCTATCCGGACATTATGGCAAATCCGGAAGATATGTCCAATGGTGTAGGTGGACTTCTTCATTATTTCTACATCCTTGATGAGTGGAGTATCTTACCATCTCTGATCTTCATGGGTGTAGGTGCCATGACAGACTTCGGTCCGCTTATCGCAAACCCGATCAGCTTCCTGATGGGTGCTGCAGCACAGCTTGGTATCTATGCAGCTTACTTCCTTGCAATCTTCCTTGGATTCAACGGAAAAGCAGCAGCAGCTATCTCCATCATCGGTGGTGCCGACGGCCCGACTTCCATTTTCCTTGCAGGTAAACTTGGACAGTCTGCACTGATGGGACCGATCGCAGTGGCAGCATATTCCTATATGTCACTGGTTCCGATCATTCAGCCGCCTATCATGAGACTCTGCACAACAGAGAAAGAACGTAAGATCAAAATGGATCAGCTTCGCCCGGTTTCCAAACTGGAGAAGATCCTGTTCCCGATCGTTATCACAATCGTTGTCTGCCTGATCCTGCCTACAACAGCTCCTCTGGTTGGTATGCTTATGCTTGGTAACCTCTTCAGAGAGTGCGGTGTTGTTAAACAGCTGACAGAAACAGCTTCCAACGCCCTGATGTATATCGTAGTTATCCTTCTGGGTACATCCGTAGGTGCTTCCACAAGTGCAGAAGCATTCTTAAACGCAGATACTCTGAAGATCGTAGTTTTAGGTCTTGTTGCATTCGCAATCGGTACATTTGGTGGATGTATGCTTGGTAAACTGCTTTGCAAACTGACTCATGGAAAGATCAACCCGCTGATTGGTTCTGCCGGTGTATCCGCAGTACCTATGGCAGCCCGTGTATCCCAGAAAGTGGGTGCAGAGGCAGATCCTACAAACTTCCTTCTGATGCACGCAATGGGTCCGAACGTTGCCGGTGTTATCGGTACAGCCGTAGCAGCCGGAACATTCATGGCTATTTTTGGAGTATAATAAAATCTGATAAGATGATCTGCCCGTATCAGGAGGAGTATTAACTCCTTCCGGTAAGCGGCAAACCAGATATTTGCCTGTGAGCGTACAGTAACGTAAATCACAAATATCCGATGGAATATACTCGAACAAACTATAAAGGAGATTTAATAATGGCAGAATTAGAGAAAAAACCTGTTAAAATTGTGGAAACCATTCTCCGTGATGCTCATCAGTCTCAGATCGCAACACGTATGACCACAGAACAGATGCTTCCGATCGTAGATAAACTTGATAAAGTCGGCTATCACGCAGTAGAGTGCTGGGGTGGTGCAACATTCGATGCATCCCTTCGTTTCCTTCACGAAGATCCATGGGAAAGACTTCGTAAATTACGTGACGGCTTTAAGAACACAAAACTTCAGATGCTTTTCCGTGGACAGAACATCCTTGGATACCGTCCATACGCAGACGACGTTGTAGAATATTTCGTACAGAAATCTGCTGCAAACGGAATCGACATCATCCGTATTTTTGACTGCCTCAATGACCTTCGTAACCTTCAGACAGCTGTAAGCGCTGCAAACAAAGAGAAGGCTCATGCACAGGTAGCTCTTTCCTACACATTAGGAGATGCTTACACACTGGAATACTGGACAGACATTGCAAAACGTATCGAAGATATGGGCGCTAATTCCATCTGTATCAAAGATATGGCAGGTCTTCTCCTTCCAAATAAAGCTACAGAGCTTGTTACAGCATTAAAAGAAACAGTTAGCATCCCGATCGACCTTCATACACATTACACATCCGGTGTAGCTTCCATGACTTACTTAAAAGCAGTAGAAGCAGGTGTAGATATCATCGATACAGCAATGTCTCCATTCGCACTGGGAACATCCCAGCCTGCAACAGAGGTTATGGTTGAGACATTCAAGGATACACCATACGACACAGGATTTGACCAGAAACTTCTCTCCGAGATCGCTGACTACTTCCGTCCGATCCGTGACGAAGCTCTTGACAGCGGACTTCTTAATCCGAAGAACCTTGGTGTTAACATCAAGACTTTACTGTACCAGGTACCGGGCGGTATGCTCTCCAACCTGACTTCCCAGTTAAAAGAACAGCACGCAGAAGACAAATTCTACGATGTTCTTGAGGAAGTTCCGCGTGTACGTAAAGACCTCGGTGAACCGCCACTTGTTACTCCGTCTTCCCAGATCGTTGGTACACAGGCTGTATTCAACGTACTGATGGGCGAGAGATACAAAATGGTTACAAAAGAAACAAAAGATATCCTGTTAGGAAAATACGGCGCAACTGTAAAACCGTTTAATCCGGAAGTACAGAAGAAGTGCATCGGCGATGAGAAACCGATCACATGCCGTCCGGCAGACCTTCTTGACAACGAACTTGAGAAACTTGAGAGTGAAATGGCCCAGTACAAAGAACAGGATGAGGATGTATTAACATACGCACTGTTCCCACAGGTAGCTATGGACTTCTTCAAGTATCGTCAGGCTCAGAAAACAAAAGTTGACGAGAAAGCAGCTGACAAAAAGAACGGAGCATATCCTGTTTAATTAAATATGTAACAAAAGAAAAAAGGAGCTTGCGCAAGCAGGCTCCTTTGCGTTATTATAAAAAAGATGTAATACCCACAAGACAGGAGCTTCTTCGTAGTGGAGCAGTCAGCAGGGTATGGATAAACGCAAAAAACACAGGAAGGAACATTCCATGAGCAAAGTACTGATCATCGGCGGCGGCGCTGCCGGAATGATGGCGGGAGTATTCGCAGCCCGCAACCATCATGAAGTTCATATATTAGAAAAAAACGAAAAACTCGGCAAGAAAGTATTTATCACCGGAAAAGGCCGCTGCAACGTAGCAAACGCCTGCGACACAGAGGAACTCTTCCCAGCAGTCATGAGCAACCCGAAATTTCTCTACAGCGGATTTTATTCTATTCGGTCCACAGGACGTCATGAATTTTTTCGAGGAAGCAGGCGTACCTCTGAAAGTAGAGAGGGGAAACAGAGTATTTCCACAGTCTGATCATTCTTCAGACATCATCCGCGCACTGGAGCGTGAACTGAAGAAAGCCGGAGCGAAGGTTCATCTGCACACTACAGTAAAAGAGATTGTAAAGAAACCGGAAGCGGAGAAGGTCACAGGAGTCATTCTTGAGGATGGCACCTTTATGGAGGGTGATGCAGTCATTGTAGCCACCGGCGGCTTCTCCTACCAGAGTACAGGCTCCACCGGGGACGGATACCGTTTTGCAAGAGAACTGGGCTTGAAAGTCACAGATATCAGCCCATCCTTAGTCCCATTAAAGACGAAAGAAGACTACATCCCGAAACTACAGGGACTTTCCCTCAAGAATACGGGACTTACCATAAAGAACGGCAAGAAAGTCCTCTACGAAGATTTCGGCGAGATGATGTTCACCCATTTCGGTGTGACAGGCCCGATGATTCTCTCTGCCAGCGCCCACATCGGAGCGAAACTGGCGAAAGCAGAGAACGGAGAACTCTGTGCATACCTGGACCTGAAACCGGCTCTTACCAAAGAACAGTTAGATGCCAGAATCCTGCGCGAATTCGAGACAGGACAGAACAAACAGTTCAAGAACGTGATCGGAGTACTTTTCCCGTCATCCCTGACACCGGTAATGCTGGAACTTGGTGGAATCCCGGCAGAGAAGAAAATCCATGATATCTCCAGAGAAGAACGTCAGCATTTCGTTGATCTTGTAAAAGCTTTCCCGTTCACTATCACAGG
>NZ_JBWLUT010000074.1:0-18661 GCF_056504575.1 Blautia sp. CGZ-1-C1 | reverse complement strand
TGGGAAATCAAGAATGTCATGATACCCAAGCATCGTGCGAAACTCATGACTCCAGTACACTTCCTTAATATTTCCGCTTTTGTCACAATCAAAATGCCACATCCCAGAATGAATCACGTTATTGATCAGTTTCAGATTCTGCTGCATCCAGTCAATCTGAACAGACAATACCCATACCTGCTTTCCATCATCTGCTATGGCATCTTTCTTGCACATACGGACAAATACAGGTGTGCCATCGCTCATCAGCATCTGTCCTTCTCCACACCCTTGAAGGCGCTGGAACCTCTCGTATTCAAGAAAGGTCTGGTTTCCTCCATATAAAAGATTTCTCAGAGAACCTGATGTTTTCTTTTGAAATTCTTCAAACGTATATCCCAGATTCTTCAACATGTGTGAACTGACCTGTGTAATTGTAAGATTTTCATCATAATATCCTGTCATGAATCCAACAATATTCAGTTCGCTCACTGCATCCTGTACGATTTTTTGACAGTTTTCATTTAACTTTGTATTATCCAGTGAAAAGATATTATTTTCACTTTGCTTTTCTTTATTGAACATTTTTATCCTCCGTATATTCTAAGTCCAACAGGGATGTAAGTACTTCCATTAGTTTATTTATATCAAAAGGCTTTGAAAGATGAGCATTCATTCCTGCTTCAGCACAATATTCTTCATCACTCTTAAAGGCATTGGCAGTCACAGCAATGATCGGAATTTCAGCACTTTCTGAATCCATCTGGCGAATATGCTTTGTAGCATCTATGAACCGTTTCAAAAAGATAAGCTCGATCTGCATTTCCATAATTGCCGAGAACTTCAAGGAGTTTCTGAATTCCTGCTCCAATACTCTCTCTATTTTTGGCTTTGTCAATTTCTTTTAAAATCCGCAGAATAGCTTCTTCTCCTGCAAGGATACTGTAGTTCTGCCTGTCAGCCTCCTTTTTTATCATCTTTAATCTCCGTTATCTTTTTTACTTAATCTTTCTATTTCTTTTCTCTGTTACTCTATTCAGATAAGCTAAACCATAATAAAAAGCAAAGAAACTACTACTAATTAACCATAGTATCCCTTTGCTATTTCATATGCAACTGGCTGCCATTTTACAGGCCCTATAGCTTTGCGTCACAGACTTTCGTTTGCTTTGCTAAAATATTTATTTTCTTTTGGAAGTAAAATTAGTTCTATTATAGCCCCCCGAAAAATGTGTCAATTTGTATTTCACAATACGCTCATATAAATGATATAGTAAATCCAACATATTCTCATTCTTTAAATCGTTTAAATGGCACAAAATTAAAAATAAAAACCAGCAAAATGGTTTCGGTTGATTTTCTATTAAATTGGCTGTTATATTCTACCATGTCATCCTGCTTTTGTCTAATTCATTTTCAGATACAAGTACTATTTCTTGAACAACCTCCCTGCTTATCTCCGTTTTCAGCATACGGTTTTTCACCGATCTTTGGGAATATCTCATCAGCAAAATATTTTGCCCATGATTTTTCCAGCATTCGCTGTTCCCGTTTTGTAAGAAAATGAAAAGAATCTGTAAAAGATAACTGCTGAATAGGTACGAGCTTTTGACGCTTAAATCATGATATAAAACATAAAGCTAAAATTCAATGGTTGTTCCGATACTATTTTCTTGACCATATATCCGCCGACTGAACCGTTCTGTTTGGATGTCAGGTTACCGTTGTATCCATCTGTAAGCGGTACACCTAATTCGTTTGCAACCTCGAATTTGAAACGGTCTAACGCACCTTTTGCTTCTGGTACAGCTGCCTGGTTAGAAGATTTTGTGTTTGACATATCAATTTCCTCCTTGGTTGTTGTTTTCATTTTTGATTGTTTTGGTGTTGCAATGCTAGTATATGAAGCTAGAAGAATAATACTCTGGAAGTTTTCGTATACTAAGGAAGAGCATGGAAAATTTATTGCAATTTTATATTTTTTACGGTATAATTACATTTAACTACTGAGATTAATCTTTAATTTCAGACAGATATTTGTATCTGTGTATATGTGTGTAACTAAAAGACGAACCGTACAAAGGCGTACATCACATGAACTATCGTGTATGTATGCCTTTTTTTATATAACATTAATTTTTTATTATATAAAACGGTATCTTTAAAGTTCAAAGATGTATCTTCTTTTCTTTACTCACATAAATTCATAAAAAGGAGAGGAAGCCTATGATTAATTCTGTCGCAAATTTCATTAACAAACTGGATGGTCTTGTATGGGGATGGTGGATGATTCTTCTGCTTCTCGGGACTCATATTTTTATGACAGTCCGCACAGGTGTGATCCAGAGAAAAATCGTTACAGCTATCCGATTATCTGTCACGAAAGATACAGGGGCAGAAGGCGAAGTCAGTCAATTTGGTGCACTTACCACTGCTCTCGCTTCTACAATTGGAACCGGAAATATCATTGGTGTGGGAACCGCTATCGCGCTGGGTGGTCCTGGTGCTGTTCTCTGGTGCTGGCTGACAGGCGTTTTCGGAATCGCCACGAAATACAGCGAGTCTCTTATCGCTGTCAAATACCGTGTGAAAACGAAAGACGGACGTATGCAGGGCGGTGCCATGTATGCACTGGAACGCGGGTTACATATGAAATGGCTGGCATTGCTTTTTGCATTCTTCGGCGGCTTCGCTTCCTTTGGAATCGGATGTGCTACTCAGGTAAATGCAATTGCAACTGTATGTAATGAGAATCTGAGTATCTCTCCGGTTTTTATCGGAATCGCAGTTGCCGCACTGACAGCACTTGTTATCTTTGGCGGCATCAAATCAATCGCAACCGTATGTGAACGCCTGGTTCCGTTCATGGCTTTCTTTTATGTACTTGGATGTCTGATCATTCTGGGAATCAACTATGATTTTATTATTCCGGCAGTAAAAACGATTTGCAAGATGGCATTTACTCCAGGAGCTGCTGCCGGCGGACTGGTTGGACGCGGTATTATGATGGCAATGCAGTACGGAATTGCCAGAGGCCTTTTTTCCAATGAGTCAGGTATGGGTTCTGCCCCTATCGCAGCAGCTGCCGCCCAGACGAGAAATCCTGTACGTCAGGCACTGGTTTCCAGCACCGGAACTTTCTGGGATACCGTTGTTGTATGTCTCATGACAGGTCTGGTTCTCATCACAAGTATTATGAAAAATCCTTCCATTGATATGGGAAGTATCACAGATGGCGGTGTGCTTACCACTCTGGCATTTCAGCAGATTCCGGTACTTGGTCCGGTGATCCTGGTTGTCGGCATTATTTCTTTTGCTTACTCAACAGTTCTTGGATGGGCTTACTACGGTGAACGATGTGTGGAATATTTTGCAGGTAAAAAAGGGCTGATTCCTTATCGCGTACTGTATATCGCAGTTGCCGCGATCGCACCGGTTATTTCCCTGAATCTTGTATGGACCGTTGCCGATATCTTGCGATCCCATTGATGGCAATTCCAAACCTGCGTGGCTGTGTTGCTTCTCTCAAATGTGATCGTTGCAGGAGAACACAGAAAATATATCAATGATCTGGATGCCAGATGATGCTCCTGTGAAATTATCTGACAATAGTTAACTGTCTATTGCTCTTCACAACTGAAACAACAGGCTTACCTGATCTGGTTACAAGCTGTTTTCATCAATAGGCTTCAGAATACAGAACTGTTAAACCGTTATAAAATTTTTTACAAAAAGCAAGTTTCCAAAGTTCACTATATCTTGATGAACTTAGAAACTTGCTTTTATTTTTACACTCAATCTTCCTTTTTATCCAGCAACAGACGGATTTTTGAGACAAACAGGTCGAATGCAATATCATTCTTACCGCTGTTAATAACAATATCAGCTTTTGATCTGGTCGGTTCTACGTAAAGGTAATGCATAGGCTTTACAGTAGTCAGGTACTGTTTGATAATGCCGTTGAGATCTCTTCCGCGTTCTTCTACGTCACGTGAGATTCTTCGCAGGATACGCTCATCTGCATCTGCTTCTACATATACTTTAATATCCAGAAGGTCTCTCACTCTCGGATCTGCCAGAAGCAGGATTCCCTCTACAAGAATGCATCCGGTTTTCGGATCGATTCTGATCACCTTGTCAGAACGGTTATGTTTCGTATAATCATAAACCGGGCACTCGATTGATTTTCCCTCTTTTAACTGCTTCAGATGCTCTACCAGAAGCTCTGTCTCCAGTGAATCCGGATGGTCATAATTTACTGTTACTCTCTGTTCAAAAGGAACTCCGTCCTGTCTGCGGTAATAGTTGTCATGATAAAGAACAACTACATCATCTCCGAAATAATCTTTAATCCTGTTTTGTAAAAGTAGATTTACCAGAGCCGGAACCTCCGGCAACTCCAATCACAATGCTTCACATTTTTGTTTTTCCTCCATTGGCTGTATATTAACTGCTATGTGCTTCATTTCATGCAGTGTATATTTCTGCAATTTATTTCTGATTTTTATTCCTTGTATTATAATTCAGTCCGAATTCCTCCGGCATAAAGCGCGGGCAGATATTCTCTGAAGTACAGATTACAGTGGAGGAAAGACGTGTACCGATTCCACATGCCTCTTTTAATGTTTTTCCATAAGTAAGTCCTGCACAAGTTCCTGCAAAGAAAGCATCTCCCGCTCCCGTAGTATCAACTACATCTACCTTCATAGCCGGACATACGCCATATCCGCCATTCTGATCTGCATATACAGCACCCTGTCCTCCCATTGTCACGATCATCTGTGGAATACGTGCGGATTTCACACGTTCTGCAAGGATTTTAGCCATCTCTTCCGGTTCTGTCTGACTGTAATCTTCGGAGAAAAGAATGCCTGCTTCCTGTTCATTACATACGAAACAGGAGGTTCTTTTCAGAAAGTCTCTTCGCTCTACAGCAATACTCATATTGGATACCATTGCATATACTTTCTTATTATATTTCTCTGCATACGCAAAGGTTTTCTTAACGATTTCTCTGTCTGTATCAATCTCTATCGCAATGCTGTCTGCGTCCTTAAAAATCTCATCTCCACACTCATCCAGAATATATTCCACCGGTGTGTGATCTGGTCTCTTGGAAACAGAAGCAACTACATCTCCATTATTATCAAAGATTGCCATCCATGTTCCCATACCGTTTGGTACTTTACGCATATAACTTGTGTCTACTTTATGGCGTTCCAATTTACGGATGACTTCCTCTCCCATGGCATCGTCATTTACGAGACTGATAAATGTTGGTTTAAGTTCCAGATTTGCAATATCCTCTGCTACATTTCTGCCTACGCCGCCATGAATCTGTACGATAGTTCCTACGTTTCTTCCCTGAGGAATATAAGATGCTATGGAATATCCCTTTATATCAATAAATACATCTCCGATCACAACAATTCCCATACTTTGAATTTACTCCTTTGTTCCTTATTTTTTCATCTTTTTTGAAGACCTTTTCGCTGTACTAGTCATTGACGCTATGATAGCATAAAAAGCTTTTTCCGTAAAGTTTCTAATTTTTTCGACCTTATTCTTCACTAATCATAAAAATGTCCGGGAAACTTTTTTTAATTATAAGAACATTACAGAATAATTTTTCATAGCATAAAAAATCCCCGTCTGCTGCACATTATTTCAGACAGTAGATCGAGGATTTTAATCAATAGTCAATCGGATATTCGCAATCCGCTTTCGCTACTTGCTCATAACCAAATAACTGCTTCGCAGTTTATCAGAAGGGGCTTGTACCCCTTCTGATACAAGCAAGTCCCCACCCACTGCTTACTGCTCTTCGCAATTGAAGCAGGGGACTTACTTGATTTGGTTAAATAATGAATGCCGCAACAAAACGAACGATCAGTGCAACGATCCATGCAACCACACACTGCCACACAACTACACCTATGGCCCATTTTCCGCCAAGTTCACGTTTCACTGACGCGATTGCAGCCACACATGGAGTATAAAGCAGGCTGAATGCAAGCAGTGATGCTGCTGCCAGTGGTGTCAGTACAGAAACAATGCTTCCACTGAAAAGCACTTCCAGTGTCGATACCACGCTTTCTTTTGCCATAAATCCACTGATAAGAGCGGTGCAGATTCTCCAGTCTCCCAGACCAAGTGGCTTAAAGATCGGAACCAGAAGTCCGGCTGCCATTGCCAGAATACTGTCAGAAGAATCTTTTACCAGATTCAGATGCAGGTCAAAACTCTGGAGGAACCAGACAACCATAGTTGCAAGCAGGATTACAGAAAACGCTCTCTGCAGGAAATCTTTTGCCTTTTCCCACAGTAACTGTGCAACGTTCTTCGCTCCCGGCAGACGATAATTTGGAAGTTCCATGACAAACGGCACGGGTTCTCCTTTGAAAAGAGTACCATTGTACAGAAGTGCCGCCAGGATTCCCACAAAAATACCAAGCAGGTATAATCCTGTCATAATAAGCCCGCCTTTCTTTGGGAAGAATGCATTCACAAAGAAAGAATAGATTGGAAGCTTCGCAGTACAGCTCATAAACGGTGTAAGCAGAATCGTCATCTTTCTGTCACGTTCACTTGTAAGGGTACGCGTTGCCATAACCGCCGGAACCGTACATCCAAATCCAATCAGCATCGGCACAATACTTCGACCGGATAAACCAATCTTTCGCAGAAGCTTATCCATCACAAATGCCACACGTGCAATATATCCACTATCCTCCATAAGGGACAGGAAGAAAAACAGAGTAACAATTACAGGAAGGAAACTCAAAACACTTCCCACACCTGTAAAGATGCCATCAATTACCAGACTGTGCATGGCACTGTTTACATTGGCAGCTGTCAATGCTGCATCGGTCAATGCAGAAATCTTATCAATTCCTATTTCCAGGATTCCCTGAAGCCACGCACCGATTACATTGAATGTCAGATAAAAAACAAGTGCCATAATTCCTATAAAACAGGGAATCGCCGTATATTTTCCTGTCAGGATCCTGTCGATCTTTTCACTTCGAATCCTCTCCTTGCTCTCTTTTGGCTTTACAACGGTCTGCTCACATAATCGCTCGATAAAGTCAAAACGCATATCCGCGATTGCAGCACTCCTGTCGATCTGGCGTTCTGTCTCCATCTGCTGTACGATATGTTCAAGCATCTCCGTCTCATTGGTGTCTAGCTTCAGTTTCTCCATGATCAGAGGATCTCCCTCGATTGCCTTGGTTGCGGCAAAACGAGATGGGATGTCTGCCAGCGCCGCATGGTCCTCGATTAAATGCATTACCGCATGAATACAGCGGTGAACAGCACCGTCATGGTCATTCTTATCGCAAAAATCCTGGCGCAGCGGATGTTCCTGATATTTTGCTATATGTAATGCGTGGTTTACAAGTTCATCAACACCTTCATTCTTTGCCGCCGAAATAGGGATTACCGGAACTCCCAACAATGCTTCCATCATATTTACATCAATGGAACCCTGATTTCCCAGCACCTCATCCATCATATTTAATGCAACGACCATCGGAATGTCCATTTCCAGAAGCTGCATGGTAAGGTACAGATTTCTCTCTATGTTTGTCGCATCCACAATATTGATGATCGCACTTGGTTTCTCATCCAGAACAAAATTTCTGGAAACGATTTCCTCACTGCTGTAAGGTGACATAGAATAAATTCCCGGAAGGTCGGTAATCTCTGTATTTGGGTGTCCCTTAATAGAACCTGTTTTACGGTCTACAGTTACTCCCGGAAAATTCCCTACATGCTGATTAGAGCCTGTCAGTTTGTTAAATAATGTAGTCTTTCCACAGTTCTGATTTCCTACCAGTGCATAAGTCAGAGTAGTTCCTTCCGGCAGAGGGTGCTCGTCTTTCTTGGAGTGATACTTTCCTTCCTCTCCCAGTCCCGGATGTTCTGCGTCACTCAGAGACTCAATTCCTTTATGACTTCTGCTTCTTCTTGGAATCTGCTCAATCTCTATCTGTTCTGCTTCTGCCAGTCTTAAGGTCAGCTCATATCCATGCACCTGCAGTTCCATCGGATCTCCCATAGGCGCAAATTTTACAACCGTAACCTCCGCACCGGGAATCATACCCATATCCAGGAAATGCTGACGTAAGGCACCTTTTCCACCAACCGATCTGATCACGGCACTTTTTCCAATTTCCAAATCTTTTAATGTCATTGTCGTTCGCTCTTCTTTCGTTTTGTCATTTGGTTGTTATTGGCTAATGATTAATTATTATCAATAATTTATCCATCGAAGATAGCTTATACTAACTGATAATTTTTGTCAAGTAGGACAGGCAGTGGAAAAAATTATAGATACAATATTTCCTATAATTTTTTTTCATATTACAGAAATGAAAAATATTGCAGAAATAAAAAACTCAGATGAATTTACCTTATCATCCGAGTTTCCTGAATTCATCCAGACAAATCACAACATCTGTCCCGACATTTATTTGATTTTTTATTAGTGAATCTTTTAGCAGTATTTATATATTTATTTCCTGCTTCTGCTTTTTTATATATCAGAGTCCGATAGCGCCTGTGATATCGCCATTAATTACATAGTATGCTTTATATTCTTCCGGTTTAATATAAATCTTAACGTCTTTAAGATCTTTCTCCTTCTTGCCCATTTCTTCTGTCCAGATCTTCTTTACATTCTCTAAAACATCTTTTGCATAGACTTCTTTACCCATGAACTGAACGTATACTTCTGCAGTTGCTTCTTTCTTAGCAGTTCTTCTGGTAGTTGTCTTCTTCTCTGCTGCTTTTGCAACTGGCTTTTCTGCAGCTTTTTCAGCAGTTTTTTCAACTGGTTTCTCTGCAGTCTTCTTTGTTGTTCTTCTTGTAGTTGTCTTCTTTGCTGTAGTTTTAGTTGTTTTTGCTGCCTCTTTCTTTGCAGTTTCTTTGTTATCGGTTTCTTTCTTCTCAGCTTCTTTGTTTACAGCTACTTCTGAAGCAGTTGTCTTTGCAGGAGCCTCTTTAACTTTGGTTGTCTTCGCAGTGGATGTATTGAGATCTGCTGTAGTTTTTTTTGTTGCCATTTGATAGCCTCCTTACAAGGTATAATTATTCTTTTTATGGAAATAGAATACTACTAATCTCCTGTTTTTGCAATGATTTTTGCCTTTACATGGAAAAATTACTACAAACAGACAGCCTTTTCCTATATTCTTTCGCTCCCATTTTGTGCAATATTACTTATAATCCCAGATTCTGCAAATCTTCTTTCATATACTCAGACAGCTTTTTCTGCAATTCCTGATTCTGCGGAAGGCTTAAATCTTCATCCAGAGAAAGAATATCTGCCGCTGTCTCACTGGCTGCTTTCAGGATATCCGCATCCTGATAAATATCTCCAAGTTTAAACTCCAGCAGACCACTCTGGCGGATTCCAAACAAATCTCCAGGGCCTCGAAGCTTCAGATCTTCCCCTGCGATGTAAAATCCATCATTAGATTTATTCAGAATTTCCAGACGTTTCGAAGTCTCCTTCGCCCCATTTCCCTGCATAAAAATACAATAGGACTGATATTCTCCACGCCCTACACGCCCACGAAGCTGGTGAAGCTGTGCCAGTCCAAAACGCTCCGCATTCTCCACCATCATCACTGTCGCATTTGGCACATTCACGCCTACCTCCACAACCGTCGTCGACACAAGAACCTGGATTTCTCCCGCTGCAAAAGCCTCCATGACCGCATTCTTCTCTTTCGCCTTCATCTTCCCATGAAGAGACGCCACCTTAATATCCGGCGGAAAAACATTCCGTAACTTCATCGTATAATCCAGAACATTCTCTCCATCCATGCCCTCACTCTCTTCAACCATCGGACAGATCACATAAACCTGACGTCCCTGACGGATCTGCTTCTCCATAAAAGAATAAGCCTTGGGCCGATAAGAAGTATCCACAACACAATTCTTAATAGGAAGTCTCTGCGCCGGAAGCTCATCAATCACAGAAATATCCAGATCACCATAAATAATGATAGCAAGAGTACGCGGAATCGGTGTTGCACTCATTACCAAAACATTCGGCGGATTTCCCATCGTCGTCAGGGCTTCCCTCTGCTTCACACCGAAACGGTGCTGCTCATCCGTAATAACAAGCCCCAGATTATTATACTGCACCTTCTCCTGTATCAAAGCATGCGTTCCTATGACCAGATTCGCCTCTTTCGATGCGATCAGCGCATATTTTTCCCGCTTCTCCTTCGCCGTATCCGATCCGGTAAGCAGTACCGGATGACCAAATTCTATATTATGCTCCTGCAACAACTTCTCCATCGCCTGAAAATGCTGCCTCGCCAAAACCTCCGTCGGCACCATCAAAACAGCCTGATAACCATTCTCAACCGTCATAATCATCGCCAGAAAAGCCAGAATCGTTTTTCCGCTTCCCACATCTCCCTGAACCAGTCTGGACATCAACGCCTGGCCACTTAAGTCCCTCTCAATTTCATGCCAGACATTCAGCTGAGCCTTCGTCAAGTCATACGGCAAATCCTCTATAATCTTCTCCGTCGTCCAGACAGGATGCATCGGAAACGCATTCGGCGCCTCTTCCGTCTTCTCCCTCAACCTCTGCACCGCAAGAATAAAAAGAAGAAACTCATCAAACACCAGACGCCTCCTGGCAGATAACAACTCCTGCATATTCTTCGGAAAATGAATCGCCGGAACTGCAAAATTCCTGTCTGCCAGATGATACTTCTCCTTAAATTCATCCGCCAGATACTCCGCCTGAAGATTCTGCTCCTTCAACACCTGATGAAGCAGCTTCACGATTGTCTTATTCGAAAGCCCTGAAGTCAGCCCATAAATCGGCTGAAGACTATGCAGAATCTCCTCATAAGCCGCCGGAGTAAAAATCTCCGGATGCTCCATCTGCAACTTTCCCTGCTTTCTCGCGATTCTTCCCCTCAGAATAAAAGCACACCCTTTTCTCACCGTAGAACGCAAATACGGCGCATTAAACCAGGTAACCGAAAGCCTCCCTGTAAGATCCGCCACCGTAGTTGTAATCACCTGAAGATTTCTCACCTGATTCACATATACCCCCGTAACAACCGTCCCGGAAATTGCCACAACAGAGCCCTCCTCCACTGCTTTAATCTCCACCGGCTCCTCATACGCATCATAATTCCGGGGATAATAACTCAACAGCGACTCCACATCCGTCACCCCGATTTTCGAAAACAGCTTCTCTGTTTTCTCACCTACACCCTTCAACGTACGCAAAGATGTTGACATATACCACAGCTTCCTTTCTTTCCATAAATATTTCGTATCACATTTAAATACCAGGCAGGAAAATTATTTGTTTTTAATAGCTTGGAATATCTTAGAGCCTGAAACCGCATATAAAAACAAATAATTTTCCTGCCGTCCCCTATTGAAATACGAAAACGGATATACCTCACCTCTCCGGCGACCTATATCCGTCCTCATTTACCTATAAATATTCATTTAAATCCTAACGACCATTATTCAACGGAAATAACATAATAATAAATCGGCTGTCCGCCCGCATTAAGTTCCACATCACAATCCGGATAAGCCTCCTCAAGTGCTGCTGCCAGTTCCTCAGCTTCCGCTTTCTCAGTATCAGCACCATAATAAATACTAATCACCTCAGAATCCTCATCCACCATCTCTGCAACAGTCTCCTTCGTAACTTCCACACGATCCTTACCAACAGCCAGGATTCCATGATCACCGATACCCATGATATCTCCCTCATGAATCTCCTTATCATCAATTCTGGTATCACGAACCGCATAAGTAACCTGTCCCGTCTTGACATTCTCGATTGCCTGAAGCATTGCCTCTGTATTCTCAGCACTGTTCTTCTCAGGCACATAGCTGATCATAGCAGTGATTCCCTGCGGAATTGTCTTAGTCGGAACAACTACGATCTCTTTATCTTCTGTAAGATCTCTTGCCTGATTTGCAGCAAGAACAATATTCTTATTATTCGGGAAGATATAGATGGTCTTTGCATTTACTTTTGCGATTGCATTCAGCATATCTTCTGTACTTGGGTTCATTGTCTGACCACCTTCGATCAGATAGTCTACACCCAGTTCCTTAAAAATCTCTGTCATTCCATTACCAACAGATACGGAGATAAACCCAACTTCCTTCGGAGGCTGTGCTGCTACTTCTTTCTCTTCCTGTTCAGCCTGCTCTTTCGCCAGCTTCTGGGCATCTTTGATCAGTTTCTCCTGATGTTCCTCACGCATATTGTCAATCTTCATGCGGGAAAGAGCACCAAATGTAAGAGCTTTCTCGATTGCCTGTCCAGGATGATTTGTATGAACATGTACTTTCACGATTTCATCATCTGCGACAAGAACGATAGAATCACCCAGTGACATAAGGAATTTCTTGAATTCATGCTCTGTCTCCCCGGACATCGGCTGATTCAGAAGAATGATAAATTCTGTACAATAGCCAAATTTAATGTCAGCCTCTGTCTGAGCATCAATCTTAGTTACTGCAGGTCCTTTCGCTTTATCAAACTGAGTATAATCGATCTCTTTACCAAGGAAACCATCATATGCACCATGATATACTTCCAGGAGTCCCTGTCCGCCAGAGTCCACTACTCCTGCTTCTTTCAAAACAGGAAGCATCTCCGGTGTCTTCGCCAGAGTTTCCTCTGCATGAGCAATCACACCTTTAAAGAATGTATCCAGATCCTCTGCTGTCTCTGCAATTTCAACAGCTTTCGCAGCTGCTTCTCTTGCAACAGTAAGAATTGTTCCTTCTTTCGGTTTCATAACCGCCTTGTATGCAGTCTCCACACCTTTCTCCATCGCTGCTGCGATAGCGCTGGCATCCAATTCCTTGCTACCTTTAACGCTCTTGGTAAAACCACGAAGAAGCTGGGAAAGGATAACACCTGAGTTACCTCTTGCACCGCGCAGAGAACCGGAAGAAATCGCTTTAGCCAGTGACTCCATATCAGGCTCTCCAAGAGATCCTACCTCTGCAGCCGCTGCCATAATTGTCATTGTCATATTGGTTCCTGTATCTCCATCCGGTACCGGAAATACATTCAGTTCATTGATCCATTCTTTCTTAGCTTCCAGATTCTTGGCTCCTGCAAGAAACATTCTGGAAAGTATTCTGGCATCTATGGTTTTGTTATTCACCACAAGTTCCTCCTCTATCCTAATCAATTGCACGTACACCTTCTACATAAATATCGATCTTATCAATCTCCATTCCTGTAAAGGCTTCGACTTTATATTTGACATTGCTGACAAGGTTGTCTGCAATTGTGCTTATATTCACGCCATATGCCACAATAACATGGAAATTCAGGCGGATTTTATTGTCCTCAGTAATTCTGACACTGATACCATGTTTCAGGCTGTTCTTACCAAGAAGCTTAACCAGTCCGTCTTTCATGCTGACTGCAGCCATACCTACGATACCAAAACACTCTACTGCAACGCTTCCTGCGTAGGTTGCGATTACATCTGTGTCAATTATGATCTGACCTAATCCGGAATCTATACGTCCATTCATATGGTTACCTCCAATTAATATATTGTATGTAAGTGTATTATAACCTCTTTTTACAGAAAAGGAAATATAATTTTTGAGTTTTTTCCTTTTTTTGCTTGCAAAAGCACAATTCATCTGTTACAATGTAATCTGTTGAACAAAAGGTTACTGTTTTAGACACCAGGCACACAGCAGACAGTAACAATAAAGCGTCAAGGAGGTGCTATCATGGCTAAATGTGCAATCTGTGAAAAAGCTGCTCATTTCGGAAATAATGTAAGTCATTCACATAGAAGATCCAATAAAATGTGGAAATCTAACGTAAAATCCGTTAAAATTAAAACTGCTGAAGGCGGAGCTAGAAAGACATATGTATGTACTTCTTGCTTAAGATCCGGTAAAGTAGAAAGAGCATAATAACACCAATTGCCCCTGTTTTTACAGGGGTATTTTTTTACCCTTTAGAAAACCAGCCTCTCATTTCCAATGATCCAATGGATATTTACAATTACATGAAACTTACCTAATCTGTTAAAATCCACAATTATCAGATAAAAATATAAGAGACCACAGTCTGCCAGATATTCTACAAAATTTTATAGAAATCATGGCTGATCCTGTAGTCTCTTTTTCTTTTATATATTATTTTCAGTGGCAGAAAAGATGATATCCCAGCAGCAGGAAAATTCCGGCTGAAACTACCAGGATCACATTCTCTGCGATCAATAATCCGATCACCATCCCAAGCCCTATGAAAAACAGCATAAAACCTATCAGCTTTTCCAATTCTTCTGCACCTTTTCTTTTTCATTGGTTTGATATATTTTATGCAAAAACTCTATTATGAATGCCTATAACGGATTTCTGTCTTATTTTTCAGGCTCACTGATTGGTTCATCGTCACCTTTTCCTGATGTGAAACGATCTACAAAATCCGGCACCATATCAAGAATCTTGGTCAGTCCATCCTGATTCTTCACGTTGACAAGTTTGGTTGTTCCATTCTGAATTACAAGTACTGCGCATGGAGTCATCTTTCCGGCCATTCCACCGCCTCCGTTATCCTTCTTCTCTCCTGAGAAAGCACCGGCACCTACGCCAAAAGAGACATCCATCAGAGGAAGGATGATCGTGTCGCCTACATGGATTGCTTCTCCCACTACAGTTTTTGCAGAGATAAAGCTGTCCATTCCCTTGAATAATGAGTTTACAGTTTCTTTAAAGTTATTTTCGTTTGCCATGGTCATGCCCTCCTGGTTTTCCAACGTTTTATAACGTATTTTATATTTTTATCAAAATAAATGATCAATGCAGCGCGCAGAAAAACAAATCCATAGATTCTGCCTTTTGCCCTGATATTTCCCTGCAGATAATTCTCTCCATCAAAGCGAGGATTGATCTGAACACAGTTCTTATGAAAAGGAATTGTCATACCAAGTACAGCAAGTGCTGTTCCCGTCAGAGCCGGATCTTCAAAAGAAAATGCAACCTGTCCTTCTATCTTTGTAGGGAAAATATGCTTAAGAAGAAATTTCGCATGTTTCCACACCAGAGTTCTGGCAGCTTTTACTCTCGGATGTTCGAGAAAAGATTTCCACCAGGACAGATTATTTTTGACTTTCTTGAGTGTCCTGCGAATATTTTGCAATTTTGTCCGAATTCCTTTGAATATATTTCGAATTCGGTCATATATTCTTTTAATAAAGAACGTTTTCTGTTCTGAAACCTCCTCTGAAACTGTATCTTCTGGTTGAATTTTATTTTCATTTGTCACCGTTTCGGTATTTTCTGATTCATTATCTGGTTTGTGCTGGTCCTGTCTTATACTTTCTTCATTTTCATTGATTTTAGTATGATTTTCAGTAGAATTTACACCTTGGTCTGCCGAATCATTCAATAATTTTGCTTCTGATTCATGCTCTTCATTCTTTGAATTTACCGCCTGAGATCTCGAATTTTTTGTACCAGATTTCGATTTCTTTGAAGTGTTCTTTGTATTCTTTGTATTTTCCGAATCTGATTTTTTCTTCTGGCGTTTCTTCAATAATTTATCTACGGGAATTCCAAATAGATGAAACGACATTTCCATCTGCCGATCTTTCCATTCAGCTTTCAGCGAAACTCCATGAAATAACCAGCTTACAACGCCTTCTCCTTCTATCTGATTCCAGGCTCCTTCCGTCTTAACAGCTGATGCCTTATATCTCACAGGGCAGAACAGAACAAGAAACACTGCCAGTAAAAGAAGTCCCAGCAGGATCCCCAGTATGATCAATATAAACTTAAGGATCAGCCATAAAATATGTAACATATTCTCACCTGTTTTCTATATATTCAGCTATTGCAAAGGTTCCTGTCTCCGTATACATTTCATCAATCAGGCTCCTCACCATCTCCAGAGCCTCTTCCTTGCCCTTTGCCATTCCTATGATTTCAGGACAGATTCCGTAAAAGCTCTTCTGGAATAACATCGCTGCCGGAATAATATCCATAAGATTAGATGGATTTTCTGATAATGTAAGAAGATAAATGCCTGGCACCAGTTTTCCACTATTTAATTTCTTTTTTATCTTACCGGGATTCTTTACAGATTCCCCTGCCAGAAAATTCTCCTGCCACTTTAGCATCTTACACCCTCTCTCATTTCTGCCTACACCAAATCAATAAGCTTATCCTTTTTATTTCTCAGTCTTTTATATCCCAACAGTCATCTATTCTGTAACTAAAGTATTCCCGTTTTCTCCGGAATTTAAACCGGGCTGCGTCGTAAAAACACAGCCCTGTTCTCGTTAATAATACTTATGCTGTTTTCCCCAGAGTCCGTTGCTTCTCATTTCCAGATATTCCTGATAAGCACGTTCTACAATCTGCTTTTCATTGGAAAATCTCAGCAGATGGTAGATCTCATGGAATTTGTAATATCCGGAATCTACAAAAAACTCTTCTCTTTGGGGCTTACTATGATAATTATCCGCAGTCATCAGATACCAATGTACCTCTTTGGAAACCACGTCCTCCGGAACGGTAAAGTTATATTGGCTCTTCCCGATATATTTCACAATGGTCGCACGCACTCCAGCCTCTTCCATCACTTCCCGCAATGCCGTCTGTTCATGCGTCTCACCCGGTTCCACTGTTCCCTTCGGTAATACCCAGCCCTCATAACGGTTCCTGTAAGATTTATACAATGTAAGAATCTTACCCCGATGAATTACCACACCGCCACAGCTCGTTGCTTCTATCATAATGCAATCCCTCCTGTTTTGCGTGGTATTATAAACTGAATATAGTATACCTCTTTTTCCCAAAACCCGCAACCCGTAAATATGAAATCATTGCCGTTGTTACTGTTCACACACCGCTATCCCAGGATACACAAGCCAAATTTCAATTGCTGCTGGCAAGCCAGAATAAATTGGGACTGTATTACTGAGAAGATAATGAACATTAATGCTACCGATATTACTGAATATAAACCAAATGCTCTGTTCAAAGATTTTTTCAAATTCCTCATTGAACAGAGCATTTCTTTAATTATCAGTTGTCATAATAATATGCATCAAAAATCTGTCCGGCAATCGGGACTGCTGCTTCGCTTCCCGTACCACCATTCTCAACGATAATAGCTACCACGAGATCCGGATTATCTACATTCGAATAACCGATAAACCAGGAATGGCTGGAGCCATTTTCATCAAATTCCGCAGATCCGGTCTTGCCTGCTACCGTATATCCTCTTCCATTCAGTGCAGATGCCGTTCCATTCTCTACAACACCTTTCATCAGTTTTCCAAGGATATTCGCCTCGTTTGTAGTCATTAATTGTTTATAGCTCTCCGGTTCTGTTGTCTTGACTGTTTCTCCGTCTGAGCTGACTATCGAATCAATCAGATATGGTTTCATCAGTTCGCCACCATTTGCGATCGCACTGGTAATCAACGCCATATGCATTGGAGATACCAGGGTATTTCCCTGACCGATTGCAGTCTGCATAACCTCTGCCACCGAAGACTTACCATTTAATGTAAACGTACTCTTTTTATAAGAAGTAAGAGGAAGGCTCTTATTAAAAAGAAGATTCTCTGCAGTCTTTTTCAAAGAGCTTCCACCAAGCATAGTTCCAATCTCCGCAAATGCACTGTTACAGGAATTGGCAAAAGCACTGTAAAAGTCTTCCTGTCCATGAACTGTTCCACCATAACAGCTGATTGTATGATCTTCCATGGTAATGCTACCCTCACAGAGATAAGAAAAACCTTCCAGACTTCCCTTTGTTCTGAAGTAGTCAAGAGCAGTTACCACTTTGAATGTAGAACCCGGAGGATACGCTCCGTTGGTCGCCCTGTTCAGAAGGCTGCTGTCATTGGAATCATTAACCAATGTATCCCAGTTCTGGGAGATCGTATTTGGATCAAAATCCGGCTTGCTCAATTCCACCAGAATCTTTCCCGTAGATGGTTCAATCGCAACTACCGCACCTCTTCTGTCTCCAAGGGCATTATATGCCGTTGTCTGAAGATCAGCATTTAAGGTTGTCACTACAGAATCACCCGTATTCTTCTGATTCAGAAATTCATTTTTTATCTGATTCAGAAAGAATTCATGAGATGTCAGAAGCTGGAAGTTTGCTTCTGATTCCAGTCCGCTTTTTCCATTTGTATCATATCCAACCACATGAGCAAACATATTTGCATATGGATAGGTACGCTCCTCTGTCCCATCTTCATAAACATTAGTCTGGGCAAGCACCTGCTCATCCGCAGATATGATCTTTCCCCTGACAACTCTGTCTGAAAATGTATCCTGTCTTGTATTATACGGACTGTTGATAAAATCATCGCTCTTTGCATAATTAAAGTAGACCAGATACCCGATCATGCTGACAAAGATCAGCACAAAAAAACAGGATACCAGTGTATATTCCCGATTACCGGGTCTTCTTTTTTTAGAAATCTCCTGAGCCTTGCGCTTCTGACGCTTCCTGAGCTCTTTGCGCCGCTTCTTTTCTTCGATATCTCTCAATTTCTTCGTCCTCATCTTCTCTCAAAATATACAATCCCTGAATAATTGCCAGCATCAGCACCGTACTCGCCACAGAGCTTCCTCCGTAACTGACCAATGGAAGTGTCACACCTGT
>NZ_JBWLUT010000073.1:0-67151 GCF_056504575.1 Blautia sp. CGZ-1-C1 | reverse complement strand
TCCTGTATTCCGCTTGGAGTCAATCGAATTGAAATTCAGAGAGGGCTTACCACATCTTCAACAGCGATCTTCGTGCCATTTACGACACAGGAACTGTTTCAGGAAGGGGAAGCTCTTTATTATGGATTGAATGCATTATCCAACAACATGATCATGGTTGATCGGAAACGTCTGAAGAACCCAAATGGACTGATTCTTGGTACACCAGGTTCCGGTAAGTCCTTCTCAGCAAAGAGGGAAATTACAAACTGCTTTTTGATTACGGAGGACGATATCATTGTCTGTGATCCAGAAGCCGAATATTCGGCACTTGTGCAGGCGCTGCATGGGCAGGTGGTAAGAGTTTCGCCGGTATCTGACCAGTATATCAATCCAATGGATCTGAACCTGAATTATTCTGAGGAAGATAATCCGCTGTCATTGAAAGCAGATTTTATCCTGTCTTTGTGTGAGCTGATTGTTGGAGGAAAGAATGGATTGGAACCGGTAGAAAAAACGATTATTGACCGTTGTGTGCGGTTAGTATATCAGGAATACCTTGCCGATCCAATACCGGAGAAGATGCCAATCCTGGAGGACTTATACAACCTTCTGAGAAAACAGGAAGAGCCGGAAGCACAGCGGCTGGCTACTTCATTAGAGATCTATGTTACAGGCTCTTTGAATGTATTTAACCATCAGACAAACGTGGATATCAATAACCGCATTGTCTGCTTTGACATCAAAGAACTTGGAAAACAGCTGAAAAAGATTGGGATGCTCGTAATCCAGGATCAGGTCTGGAACAGGGTAACGATGAACCGTTCTGCCCATAAGTCCACCAGATACTATGTGGATGAGTTCCATCTTCTTTTGAAGGAAGAGCAGACTGCAGCCTACAGCGTGGAGATTTGGAAGCGATTCCGTAAATGGGGTGGTATCCCAACGGGCATCACCCAGAATATTAAGGATTTATTGTCTTCCAGGGAGATAGAGAATATATTTGAAAATTCAGATTTTATTTATATGCTGAACCAGGCTTCCGGAGACAGGCAGATTCTTGCAAAACAGCTGAATATCTCACCAACCCAGCTGTCCTATGTAACCAACAGTAATGAGGGGGAAGGACTTCTGTTCTATGGAAATGTCATTATCCCGTTCGTAGACAGATTCCCGAAGAATTCCCTCTATAAAATCATGACAACCCGCTTAGAGGAAACTTCCGAAGCAGGTTAAATCAAAGGAGAAGACAATGTTACGAGCAATTTCATATGTATTAACTTTTAGTGGCGGTGCTGTATTTGGCATCGCTTTTCTCTGTTTATTACAGGCAGGGAAAGGGTATCCGAAAAAGGAGGAGTAAGTAGTGGCAGAACAGAGAATGAAAGTCAGGGATAAGAAAGTCCAGAAGATGACCAAAGATGGTCTGGTGGAAGAAAACCTGACGGATAAATCTTCTGTTCGTGTCAGTAACCGTGTCAGTGATGTGCAGATGGGAATAAAACAGGGGGAAAAAGCAGAAAACCTTGTGGATAAGTCTCCCCGCCAGTCTGAACGGAGTGGGAAAAATATCCGTCCCTCTGTGCAAAAATCCAGGGATGCACCGGAACTGATGCGAACGGAGAACCAAAGTGAGGATTTTGGACAAAATAGAAAGCAACAAAACCGGAAAAGAATCCGTGCTGTGAACAGAAAAGAATCAAGATTTGCGGAAAAATCCGAAGCCAGCCAGTCAGGGAGACTGAAAGAAAAACGTGCGGATCTTTCAGAAAACAGAGGAGACAGCCGGAGTAAGAAGAATGGTGGAAGTAAGAAACCAAAGCAGAAACAGCGTCTGAAATTTGCTTATGAAGAGACTGGTGCTTCTGTGAAAAATGACAAAGATATGGAGAAATTGAACCAGATGGATACGGATGGAGTCAATTTCCGTCATCAGAAACAGAAGGAAAAAGCCAAAAAGTTTTCTTATGAGGAACCAAGAAAGAAAAAGGAAGACAAAGCAGCATTCCAAGAAGGCACAGGTTTATCAGGCAAATGAAGGAGAGGGTTCTGGAAAGAGAGAAATCCCGCCTGAAGTTTGGCGAAGGGGAATCTGTGAAAACAGAAAAAGCTTTTGTTGTTAAGCAAAGCAGGAAGTGCAACTTCCGCAGCATTGCACCGTGAGATCAGTAAAAATGAAGACGATAATGCGGCAGTAGAAGGTGCCCATAAGTTGGAAGAAGGCTGCGAAGGTATTTACCGGCTGGAACAGAGAAGTGCCAGACAAAGGAAACAGAGGGCTTCCAGAAAGAGAAGCAGACTGGAGAGACAGGCAGAGAAACAGACACAGGCGGCAGCCCGTCAGGAGCAGAAGAAGCTAAAAAAACAGATTCAGAAGCAACAGATCAAACGGGATTATGCCAAAGCAAAACGAAGTGAACAGACAGTAGGAACAGCTACAAAAGGTACGATTGATTATATCAAGAAGATTGGCGGCAAAGTCACCAACTTCTTTAAAGAAAACCGGAAGGTGTATATCAGTGTGGCAGTTCTGATCGGATTGATGTTTCTGATTATAACGAATGTCACGTCATGCTCTGCAGTATTTTTACAAAATGTGATCACTTACACGGGAACCAGTTATCTGTCATCGGATCAGGCAATCCGGGAAGCGGAACTGTATTATACACAGTTGGAAGCTAATCTGCAGGAGCGGATTAACAACATGGAGTCTGAAGAACCGGGACATGAGGAATACCGATATAACATCGGGCCTATTGAGCATGATCCGTTTATCCTGATCAGTTATCTGTCAGCAAAGTATGAGGAGTTTACTTTTGAACAGGTCAAGCCTGAACTGGATGCATTGTTTGCAGAGCAATATCATCTGACTACTGAAGCAGTCAATGAGACTGTGACAGAGACAGCAACAGTAAGAGTTGGAGAATCGTTGGGACAGGTTGTAACAAGCGGATATTGTAACTGTCCAATCTGTTGTGGCATTTGGAGCGGAGGCCCGACTGCCAGTGGAGTATACCCAACTGCTAATCATACCTTAGCGGTAGATGCTTCCAATCCGTTTGTTCCAATGGGAACAAAGGTGGTCATGAATGGTGTCGAATATACGGTAGAAGATACCGGAGCTTTCGCAAGATACGGTGTACAGTTTGACGTTTACTATGATAATCATGCGGCGGCATCCGCACATGGGCATAAGACCTGGGAATGTTATCTGGCAGATGATAATGGAAGCCAGGAAGTGGAAGTGACCAGGACAAGAGATGTAGATGTGCTGAATGTCACCTTAAACAGTGGAAATCTGATGTTGATCTGTCAGGACAGGCTGGGATTTTTCCAGAAAGAACTGTTCAGTGCCTACAACGATACAAAAGGCAACTTGCAGATGTTTGCAACACCGGTTGATTTTAACTGGTATTCCAGTGTGACTAGCTATTATGGATACAGGATTCATCCAATATCAGGAGCAAATCAGCTTCATAATGGTATGGATATCGGAGCACCGGAAGGGACAAAAGTAATGGCAGGGCTGACCGGAACGGTTACAACTTCTGCTTATAACGATAGCTATGGCAATTATGTTGTGATTAAGGACAGTAAAGGCTATGAACTGCGGTATGCACATTTAAGCAGCCGGAGTGTATCTGCAGGTGCATCCGTCACGAAAGGTGATGAGATTGGTCTTGTAGGAAATACTGGAAATTCTACAGGAAGCCATCTTCATATTGAACTTCTGAAAAATGGAGAGCGCTTAAACCCGATCTTTTATCTGGAAACTGGAGAAGGGACAGGCTTTGGCGGCAATGAATACACCAGTGAAGCGGCACAGCGTTTGTTGAACGAAGCAGCGAGATATCTGGGAACACCGTATGTGTGGGGTGGATATTCTCCAAGTGGATTTGATTGTTCTGGATTTGTAAGTTACTGCCTGACAAACTCTGGTGTAAGGAATACAGGAAGATTGACTGCACAGGGACTGTACAACATTTGTACACCAGTATCCCAGTCGGAGGCACAGCCGGGAGATTTGATTTTCTTTACTGGAACTTACGACGCAGGGGAGCCGGTAACGCATATCGGAATCTATGTAGGCAATGGTCAGATGATCCATTGTGGACATCCGGTGCAGTATACGTCCATCAATTCCCCATACTGGCAGAGCCATTTCTATGGATTTGGACGATGGTAAGAAAAAGGGCGGCTGCATCAGCCGTCCGGAAAGGAGAAGCGATGAAAAGTCTTGAAAAAGCAACGGCGGATTATGAGAAAGCCAAAGATAGAATGGAAGCTTCCAAAGCCAGATATGAAGCAGACTTAAAGCGGTTCAAGGCTGCGGAGATAGCAAAAACAGAAGCGGAAAATCTGGAAATTGTAAAAATTATCCGTGCAATGGATATGAGCATTCCAGAGCTGGAAGCTTTCAAAAAGAGAATGAAAAATGAACTGCCCGGCAGGGTAGAAATACAGAAGGAGGAAACAAAAGCCGATGATGAATCTGGAAAAAATGAAACAGAAGAAGAGAACAATTACTAAAAGCAGGGTAAAAAAGAGCTTGCTTGCAGCAACGACATTTCTTTGCCTGACAACACCTTTGCTCCAGACACAGACTGCTTATGCAGCTGAGAATACCACACCTGCAATTACGATCGAGAAACCGGATGGCTGGAAACAGGGAGAAACAACCATTGCTGTTACGGTAGATGCCAGCCATATGCCGGAAGGTTTCTCAATAGCAAAAATTGAAGCAAAAGCAGGAAAAGATGGGAGCTGGCAGGATGTAACCGGAAGCGGAAGTATCACGATCACTGGAAACCAGACAGTGTATGTGCGTGTGACAGATGGTGAGGGGAAGGTCTATGAGCAGAATCGCTCTATTAAGTGTTATGACACAGAAAAGCCTACGCTTTCTGCATCTCTGACAGATGGTGTACTGACGATTCAGGGAAATGATACCGTTTCCGGCATTACTTCTGTGACAGTTAATGGCACCACTTATACAGATCTGAAGGATGGAATGCTGAGAGTGCAACTGACACAGAAAGATTTTACAACAAAACAGATTGAAATCACGGTAACGGATGGTGCCGGAAATACTTCTGAAAAGTATGTGTTGCAGAATCCTTATTATGAATGGGCAAAGAAGCAGGCAGAGAAACAGAAAACTTCAAGTGACAGCAATGGTGCGATGGCAACCACGACCAGTGCAGATGCAACTGGGACTGAGAAAACAACGACTTCACCACTTCCGCAGGATGCACAGGCTTCTGAGCCAACAGATGCAAAAGGAACTGTGGATGATCGGACAGTGACAGATATTGAGGAACAGCTTAATAAAGAAGGCGAGACAGCAGATTCTGTTACCAAAACAGCTACGGAAGGCACAAAAGAGTTTTATACCATTTCAACTAAGAGTGGTAAGATTTTCTATCTGATCATCGACAATTCAAAATCTCAGGATAATGTGTATTTTCTTACCGAAGTTAGTGAAAAAGATCTGATGAACTTTACACTTTCTGATTCGGTGACACTTCCGGAAGTAGATACGGTTTATGCAGAACCAGAGAAAAAAGCAGAGGAAGAAAAGCCGGAAACGACAGAGTCAGCCGAGAAAGATAAGGTAGAGGATGATATTCAGATGCCTGAAGATAAAAGTCCATTTGGAACGTATCTTTTGATTGCACTGGTTGCAGTCGGAGCTGCGGCAGGAGGATATTACTTCAAAGTCTATAAACCAAAGCATGAATATGATGACGAGGATGAGATGGAAGAGGATGAAGATGAATCCGAAGATTCAGAGTCTGAAAAGCGGGAAGTAGACGATGCAGATGAGCAGGAAGAAAGTACAGAACCGGAAATCCTGAGAGATGAAGATTTTGACGATAATGTGCTGGAAGATGAAGAAGAGGAGCAGGAGTAAATGAAATTAGTGATTGCAGAAAAGCCATCGGTTGCGATGGCACTGGCTTCCGTGCTTGGAGCCAGAACAAGAAAAGATGGCTACGTGGAGGGAAACGGTTATATCGTTTCCTGGTGCGTAGGACATCTGGTTGGATTATGTGATGCATCGGAATACGATGAAAAATATAAAAAATGGAGATATGAAGATCTGCCGATTGTGCCGGTATGTTGGAAACACAAGATTTTGGAGGGCACAAAGAAGCAGTTCGGAATCTTGAAAAAACTGATGAGAGATTCAAAAGTAGATGAAGTGATCTGTGCTACTGATGCAGGACGTGAAGGAGAGTTAATCTTTCGTTTGGTGTATGAGCAGGCAGAATGTCAAAAACCGATGAAGCGGCTCTGGATTCTCATCTATGGAAGAACAGGCAATTAAAGATGGATTTGCGTCATTAAAAGACGGTTCGTGTTATGACAGTCTCTATCAGTCAGCACTTTGCAGGGCAAAGGCAGACTGGTTGGTGGGAATCAATGCGAGCCGTCTTTTTTCCGTTCTGTATAACCAAAATCTGAAAGTTGGAAGAGTGCAGACACCAACACTTGCTATGATCGTTGATCGAAATCAGAAGATCAAGGAATTTACCAAAGAGAAATATTATATGGCTCATATCAAGTTTGACGATATGGATGCGGTTACAGAGCATTTTCAGAAAAAAGAAGATGCAGATAGAGTGGCTGCGGACTGTATGGAGCGTATGTGCGAAGTGGAGAAGGATGATGTGAAAGAGAAAACAGTCCGCCCTCCGAAGCTTTATGATCTGACCACTCTGCAGAGGGAAGCAAACAGAATGTTTGGTTATACCGCACAGCAGACATTGGATGCCGTGCAGGAGATGTATGAGCAGAAGCTTGTTACTTATCCGAGAACAGACAGCCGGTATCTGACAGATGAGATGGGAGAAAGCACAGAAACTCTGATTCAGATGTTACTTGGGAAAATGCCCTATGCCGAAGGGCTGGAATATCAGCCGGACGTGAGTAAGGTATTAAATTCAAAGAAAGTATCTGATCACCATGCAATTATCCCGACCGTGGAAGTAGCAAAGGCAGATATAGGTAAACTGAAAGAACGAAACTGCAAGATTTTGTATCTGATCAGTGCCAGGGTACTGACAGCAACCGCAGATCCTTATATTTATGAAAGCCATAAATGCCAGATTACCTGTAATTATCATACGTTTTATCTCTCAGCAAAGAAAACAAAGCAGGAAGGATTCAAGTCGATCGAAAATAAATTGAAACAGTTCTTTGGCGTAAAGAGTGAAAAAGAAGAGCCGGAGCTGGATATCTGGGATGGCAAGCATTACGGTCCTTGTGATTCTTTTGTATCGGAGCATTTTACACAGCCACCGAAACAGTACACAGAAGATACCCTGCTTTCTGCGATGGAACGTGCAGGGAATGAAGAACTGACCGAAGATACAGAAAAGAAAGGACTTGGCACACCGGCAACAAGGGCAGCAATCATTGAAAAACTGATTCAGTCTGGATTTGTGAAAAGGGAAAAGAAAAATCTGGTGCCGACAGATGATGGCAATGTACTGATTACGGTTCTGCCGGATGAGATTAAATCTCCGAAGATGACAGCAGAGTGGGAAATGGCATTGAATCACATTGCCCAGAATACAGGGACAGCAGATGAATTCCTAAATGGGATTACAGAGCTGATGCAGGAACTGGTTGCCAGATATCAGGGGATTTCAGAAGAAAAGAAAGAGCAGTTTCAGGGAAAAGCAAAAGGAGAAGTCATTGGTAAATGTCCCCGTTGTGGAGCTGATGTCAGGGAAGGAAAAGTAAACTTTTACTGTTCTGACCGGAACTGTGCTTTTGCCTTATGGAAGAATGATAAATTCCTTGCAAGCCAGGGGAAAAAGATGGATAAGGCGGCAGCAAAGAAGTTCCTGTCTAAAGGAAAAATCCATTATAAGGATCTGGTATCCAGAAAAACAGGGAGACAGTATGAAGCAACAGTGGAGATGGTTGATCCCGGCGAGGGAAATGTGCAGTTCAATCTGAGTTTCCCGCAACGATAAGCAGTGTATTGCAGGCAGTCTAAGGACTGTCTGTTTTAATACAAATATATGAAAGAGAGGACCTTAGCATGAAGAAAAAAGGTAATTTTAGAAAAGTAGTATCTGGCTTGCTGGCAGGCATGACAATGCTTAGTACAGTGTTATCTCCGATGACTGCATATGCAGCGGAGATCCAGCCAGAGGAAAAACCTCCACTTTATGAGGAAGTGAAAGACCTTCTGGATGAAGATGAGGTGGTGACTGCCAAAGATTATGAAATTGAAACAGGCAGTGTATTTGATGTGAAATCAGATTACACGGGACTGGAAATCAAGGATGATAACAAGGTCAAAGTCACATTTGAGGAAGCAAAGAACGAAAAGAATGAGGATTTTACGACAGATCATGCGGACACTTACAAAGCGGTCTATTATGTGGAACCGGTAAATCAGGAGCATCCGAAGTACCAGATCAGCCGAAAACTGATTGTGCGTGATAAAGAAACAGAAGTACAGACAGAGGCGGCAGGGAGTGAAGCAGTGACTGAGTCCGAAACAGCTGGCAGTGAACAGCAGACAGAAGAAACGGAGGAGTCAGAATCAGACTCGGAGATTACCGATATTGACGCTGATGAATTTGATGATTTGGTAGAGCAGGCACAGAATCAGGATACCTATGATGAAGAATCAGGGTTAGAGCTTCATGATGTTTTGGAACAGGCAGGAGACGAAGGTGTAGATCTTGATGCTATGGAAGAGGGAGAGATTGCAACCTTTGAAGCAGTTTCAGCTTATTCAGCAAGAAGTACACAGCAGGTAACAATTGAAAAAGGACCACTGTATAGATATGCAGATTATAATCTTGGAACCTATCTGACAGAGCCGTACTATATCAGCTACGGAAGCGTTAGAGCAACTGCGTATTGTGTACAGCCAGCAAAACCTGGACCAGGATCTGGAAATTATACAATCACAAAGATTGGAGACAATCAGGCGTTAGCAAAAGTGTGTTATTACGGTACAGACGCCGCAGGAAGCGAAAGTTTTTTCGCTAATAAACACACGGATTTTTCAGAAGGAAAAAGATTCATCATTATTCACATGGCTGCATCCTATGCCAACGGAAGTAGTGATGCATTTTACGGAACCAATGCTACAGGAGAGGCTTTGGCAAAAGAACTCTATAATTATTGTGTGAATAAGCCGGAAATACCAGATGTAGCGATGTCATTTTCAAAGCCGGATGTAAAAGCTTATGTAGATGGAAATGTTCAGAGAACGGAGAACATTCAGTTCAACGCATCTTCCCAGCAGAAAATCACAATGGACTTACCAAAAGGAGTAAAGCTCCATAATGTATCTACTGGAAATGTAAGTGCGGCAGGTGCAAGCGTAACAATTGGAGGAGGAACCACGTTTTATCTTTCAGCGCCTCTGACACAGACAAAAGATGTAAATGCTACTTTTTCTGCAAAAATGAAGGGAAGTATTACAAAAGATTACTCAGCATATAAACTGACTACGAATGCAAGTGTTCAGGATCTGGCATTTGTATTTGGAGAAGGTGTTGCTGATGAAAAATATGTAAGCCTAAAGGTATCCTGGATTGAACAGGCTACGATCGAAATCGTAAAGAAAGACGATACAGCAGATGTCAATCTTGCAGGTGCAGTATTCGGTGTATACAGCGATGAGGCTTGTACAAAGCTGATCACTCAGATGCCGGCAACAGATAAGAATGGAAAATCTTCTGTTACGATCATCAAGACACAGGATACTGTTTATCTGAAAGAGATCACAGCACCACAGGGATATGTAGTAAATGCAACGGCAACAAATGTAAAACTGGTAGCAAGTAAGACCTCAGCTGTAACCGTGGAAAATAAGGAACAGCTGGCAGAGCTTACCATTTACAAAGAAGGACAGGTTCTTACCGGGGCAGATGTCAGTGAAAATGGAACTGTATTTCAGTATGAAAACCGCAGACAGAAAAATGCAGTATATAACGTGTATGCCGGGGCAGATATCGTAACAGCTTATGGCACAAAAATGTACAGCAAAGGTGACCTTGTAAAAGAAAACCTGACAACAGGTGAGAATGGTTCTGTCACACTGAAAAACCTGCATCTTGGAACCTACGTGGTAAAAGAAACAAAAGCACCGGACTCTTTCTATAACGGTAGCGAAGAAAAGTCAGTGACTCTAACTTATGCTGGTCAGAACAAAGAAGTTGTATTTGCAGATGTGACTTTTAACAACGAGAGACAGAAAGCAGATGTTTCCGTAGTAAAACAGGATAAAGACACCAAGAAACCACTGAAAGGCGGTATTTTTGCTCTGTATGCATCCGATGATATCAGAAATGCAGACGGAACCGTTGTTGTGAAAAAAGGAACACTGATTGAGAAAGCAACTACTGGAGCAGATGGAACTGCAAAATTTACAGCAGATCTTCCGATTGGATATTCCTATTCTGTAAAAGAAGATCAGGCGCCGGAAGGCTATGTAAGAAATACAGAAGATGTGTATACGTTCAAGTTTTCTTACACCAATGATAAAGAAGCAACCGTATCATTTGCCCATACCTTCAGCAATGACCGTGTGACAGCAAAGATCAATTTATTCAAAGTTGATAAAGAAACAGGAAAAGCAGTACCACAGGGAGATGCCACACTGAAAGGTGCAGTTTATGGTTTGTATGCCCGTGAAGATATCGTGCATCCGGATGGAGCAACTGGAAATATTTATAAAGCAGGAGAACAGGTGGCTTCTCTTACAACAGATGACAAAGGACAGTCTTCTGTAAATGGCTTATATCTTGGCAAATATTATGTCAAAGAGATTACTCCGCCGATTGGATACCTGGCAGATACAGAAGAGCATGATCTTATGTGCAGTTATGAAGGAGATATGACAGCAGAAGTAAAAAGAGAGTGCACTTCCAGTGAGCAGGTCATCAAGCAGCCATTCCAGATCATCAAAGCAGCCAACAATGGAAAGACCGATGCAGATCTGTTATCCGGAGCTGGATTTACAGTTTATCTGAAATCTTCCCTTACAAAGAAAGCAGATGGAAGCTATGATTTTGATTCTGCCAAACCAGTAGTGAGTGGCGAAAATGGAGCTACTGAGATTTTCACAGATGAAAAAGGGTATGCCTGCAGTATTCCATTACCATTTGGAAGCTATATCGTGCGTGAGACAACAACACCGCACAACTACAAGCCGGTCGATGATTTTGAAGTGAATATCACAGAGCATCATCCAAATGAGCCACAGATCTGGCGAGTGCTTCTGGATGAAGAGTTTAAGGCAAAACTGAAAATCGTGAAAAAAGACGATGAAACAAAGAAATCCGTATTGATTGCAGGAACAGAATTTAAGGTATATGACCTGGACAACAAAAAGTATGTGGAACAGGTAACAACTTACCCAGTGACAACCACTCACAAGTCCTATTTTACGGACAGCCAGGGATATCTGATCATGCCGAAGAATCTGAAGATCGGACATTACCGGATTGAGGAAGTCAACGCACCGGAAGGGTACACAATTAACAAGAACTATGTAGAGATTGCGGTGGATGCAAACACAGCATATCAGATGGATTCTGAGAGCGGAGATGCCATTATTACGGTAGATTACGAGAACCATCCGGTAAAAGGAAAGCTGACGATTTATAAAAAAGGTGAGATGCTGACCGGATTAAAAAAGGATTTTGTTTATGAAGAAAGATACCTGAAAGGTGCATCATTTAATGTCTATGCAGCCGAAAATATCTTTACGCCGGATTATCAGAAAGATGAAAACGGAAACAGACAGCTGATCTATGCAAAAGATGCACTGGTAACAACGGTAACGACCGGAGAAGACGGAAAAGCAGTTGCAGAGAATCTGCCGCTTGGTTCTTACTATGTGGTAGAAAAGACTGCACCGGAAGGATTCGTTCTGAACCATGACAGATCTGATGTCACATTTGTCTATGCCAATCAGGATACACCTGTGATTGAACAGGAAGTGACTGTTGGTGATGACCGACAGAAAGTTGCAATCCAGATAGAAAAACAGGATGCAGAAAATGGTGCAACCGTAGCAGGAGCTGTCTTTGGTATCTATAACAAAGAAGATATCAAGGCAGATGGAAAAGTAATCGTGAAAGCAGACACACTCTTACAGGAAATGACTTCTGATAACGGTGGTCTTGCAGCATGTACGCTGGATCTGCCACTTGGACAGTATTATGTAAAAGAGTTAAAAGCACCGGCGGGATTTGTATCCTCTGATGAAGTTCTGAATCTGGATGCTTCTTATCAGGGACAGGATGTGAAGACAGTAAAACTGAAAACAGTGAAAAAGAACCAGCCGACAACAGTAGAAATCACGAAATCTGATGTAACATCAGGTGTGGAGCTGGATGGGGCAAAACTCACCGTTCTTGATAAAGAAGGAAATGTTGTGGATCAGTGGACTTCTGTAAAAGATCAGCCACATGTGATCAAACGACTGACAGTTGGTGAGGAATACACCCTTCGTGAGGAAATGGCACCTTATGGTTATCTGAAAGCAACGGATGTGAAGTTCACGCTGGAAGATACCGCAGAGATTCAGAAAGTAGAGATGAAAGATGAAGTACCGACAGGACTTCTGATCATCAACAAAAATGGAGAGTTTTTGGATAAAGTGACACTTCTGGACAATGTAAAAGGTACTGTGGAGCATCTCTTTGAATATGTAACTGGAAGTCTTACAGATGTAACTTTCGATGTATTTGCTGCGGAAGATATCAAAGCGGCAGATGGTGTCAGTGAAGATTATTTCAAAGCAGATGAAAAAGTAGGAACCATTACTACGGATTCTAATGGTATTGCACAGATGGAAGATCTACCGGCTGGCAAGTACTATGTGAAGGAAGTAAAAACTGCCCATGGTTATGTGCTGGACAAAGAGCCGAGATATGTTGACCTTTCCTACCGTGATCAGGACACACCAGTCATCACTTATGATGAGAAATGGCAGAATGCCCGTCAGAAAGTAAAGGTTACGGTTCTGAAGAAAGAAAAAGATACAGAACGTGTTCTTGCAGATGGTGTCTTTGGTCTTTATACCAGTGAAGATATCAAAAATGCAAAGGGCGAGGTACTCCTTGAGAAAGACAGTCTGATCGAGCAGCGGGTAACGGATGAAAAAGGACAGATTACTTTTACGGCAGATCTTCCGGTAGACGGAAAATACTATGTGAAAGAAATCTTTGCGCCGGACGGATTTGTTACAACAGAAGAAGTACAGGAATTTACCTTTGAATATGCCGGAGAAGACCAGGCAGAAGTAAGCTACGACTTTACTTTTGAAAATCAGCCAACCACAGTGGAGCTGTCCAAAACAGACCTGACAACAGGTAAAGAACTTCCAGGTGCACACCTGAAAGTAACGGATTCAGATGGCAATACAGTAGATGAATGGACTTCTACGGAAGAATCCCATGTGATCAAAGAACTGGTTGTTGGTAAGAAATACACCATGACAGAGACAAAACCGGCAGATGGATATGTCACTGCAGAAAGTATTACTTTCACAGTAGAGAATACAGCAGAGGTTCAGAAGCATGAGATGAAAGATGATGTGACAAAAGTAGAGATCAGTAAGACGGATATCACAGGAGAAACTGAGATTCCAGGTGCGAAACTGACGATTCTCGATGAGGATGATCAGGTAGTAGAGAGCTGGACTTCCACAGAGGAAGCACACTATATCGAAAAACTTCCAATCGGTAAATATACCCTACGTGAAGAGCAGGCACCGAAAGGATATCTTCTGACATCGGATGTTAGTTTTGAAGTAAAGGATACTGGAGAGATCCAGAAAGTAGCTATGAAAGATGACACTGCCAAGGGAAAAGTGATTCTCAATAAGACAGATAAATCATCAGGAGAACCGCTGAAAGGGGTAGAATTTGAACTCCGTGACAGCAAAGGAAAGGTACTGGAAACCTTAAAGACAGACGCTGCCGGTCATGCAGAAAGTAAGCTGTATGAGATTGCCACATTTAAGAACGGCAAATATGATACAGCAATCAAGTATTATCTGGTGGAAACAAAAACACTGGACGGATACACACTGGATCAGACCAAGCATGAAGTGACATTTGCCTATGCAGATGACAGTACACCGGTTGTAGAAGTTACCTTTAATCTGACAAATGAGAAACCGGAAGTTCCAGAAACACCGAACACACCGGATATACCACAGTCCCATGAAGAGACAAAGGTATCAAACGCACCGAAAACAGGTGACAGCACGAATATCTGGCTGCCAATCTTGCTTCTTGTAATCTCCACAGGAGGTATGGCAGGACTTTATATCAGCAGGAAAAGGAAATAAGGAAACTAAAACCAACGGTTATGATTGGGAGCTTCTATGTGAGGCTCCCTTTTTCATACAAAAAAATCACAGAAAGGAACAGAAAACTATGATGAAAGCAATGGAAAAAAGACAGGAAGCACGAAAAAACCAGGAGAAAACAGTAAAGAGAATGATGGCTTATCAGAAGAAAGCCGAGCAGATGGTCAGCAGAAAAAGAATGAACCATCACATGATCAGAAAGGGGTAAAAGCGTATGATGAACAGAAAAGAATTTTATGAATATGTCAAAGACAATGTAAAGGAGTATCTGCCAGAGTCTTATAAGGACGCAGAAATTAAACTTCAGGAAGTAGAAAAAAACAACGGTTTGAAGTTGACAGGTATTACGATTCCAAACGGAGATCAGAGAATCGTACCGACAGTCTATCTGGATTCCCTCTACCAGGAATATATCCATGGAAAAGATGTAGACTCTTGTGTTGGCGATGTGGCTGATATGCGTATTGAGGCACAGGGAAAAGCAGAATTTTTTGATATGGGAGTTCCAGATATTCTGGATTATGAAAAGATGAAGGACAAATTACAGATGAGAATTTGTGATAAGGAATGGAATACCGATCTTCTTGCAGATAAAGTAGTCACAGAACACGGAGATTTTGCAGCTTATTATGCAGTAAATCTGGAGGAAAATGGAGAAGGGATCAGCAGTATTCCGGTAACTGTTTCTCTGATGAACGAGTGGGGAGTATCTGCCGAACAGATTCAAGCGAATGCGATGGTGGCAGACCGAAAACGTGGTGTCACACTTATGGATATGAATGAGATTATCAAATCTATGATTTTTGGTGAAGAACCAGAAAACCTGCTGAATGAAAAAATGGATATGGAAGCCATGGAAAACCCAATGTTCTGTCTGACAAACAAAGCTAAGATGAATGGAGCTTCCCTGTTACTGCAGGAAGATATTCGTAAACAGATTGGGGAATGCCTGGGAAGTGATTACTTTGTCATCCCATCTTCCATTCATGAAGTGCTGATTCTTCCTGATAACGGCATTTTTCAGGTTCCGGAATTAAATGCGATGGTACAGGAAGTCAATGAGACACAGGTGGAAAGACAGGAACAGCTTTCGGATAAGGTTCAGTTCTGTGATAAAAAGACCGCAGTAATGGAAAATGCTGAGCGTAGGGAAGCACGTTTGGAGAAAGAAAAAGCAGCCGAAAAAGTGGAAGTAAAAGGTGGAATCCATGGAAGACTGGAAAAAGCCAAGGCAGAGATCAAGGCAAAAGAGGCAGACAAAGTGCCAAAGAATAAGTCAAAAGATCTTGCCGCAGCATTATAAAGAGAAACAACGATGATTTTAAGGGGACTGTACTAAGCAGTCCCTGATTTTATGAAAAGGAGTAGCACATGGCAAATAAATTATATGCAATGGAACAGCTGACGGAAGAGGTGGCAAAAGATGTAGCTGCCAGTCCGCAGGAATGGATGCGGTTCCTAAACACTTCATCCAGACTGTACAAATACACTTTTCCAGAACAGCTTTTAATTTATGCACAGCGACCGGAAGCAACTGCCGTAGCATCCATGGAAATCTGGAATCAGAAGATGTACCGCTGGATAAAAAAGGGATCCAAGGGGATTGCCTTGATTGACAATACTTCCGGACCAAAAACAAAACTTCGGTATGTATTTGATGTGCAGGACACTTATAAAGTGCGGAATCTGGGAAAAGATCCACAGTTATGGAATCTTCCAATGGAAGGTGAACAACTGGTTGCAGATTATCTGCAGGAGCAGTTATCACTGGAAGATACAGAAGGAGGGCTTGCTGAAAGTCTGCATCAGGCAGCGAAGGAGAGTATGCAGGAATGGCTTCCAGATGCATTGGAAGAACTGAGACTGGATGTGACAGGGACATTTTTGGAAGAACTGGACGAACAGAATCAGGAAGTAGAATTCCGGGAACTGATGACCAATAGTGTCTGGTATGTATTACTAAACAGGTGTGGACTGGATGTACAGGAATATCTGGATGCAGAGGATTTTCGGCATATTACGGACTTCAATCAGCTGAAAGTATTAGGACATCTGGGAAGTGCAGTCAACGAGATCAGCAGACCAGTTCTGATGCAGATTGGACGATATGTTCTGAATGATCTGGAAAATGACCTGAAAACGGTTGCAAAAGAAAAAGAAGTAGCTTATAATGAATTTAACACGTTAATTCGTGAAAGTAATACAGATAACACAGAAGATAGAGAAGAAAAAAAGGAGGAAACAGACTATGAGAGAGATCAGTTACAGCCAGAACGGAGAGTATCAGATTCCAGATATCAGCCTGGAAGAGACGAGAGGAACCATCGGCAAGTACGGAATGATGCGGAAAGAGTATCTGAGAAATCACAAGGTAGCCAGGTTCAACATTCTGACACTGCAGAACCGTCTGGACAGTCATCTGATGGAGATCGACAGCCAGGCAAGACAGAGAGTAGACGACCTGATGAACGAACTTCTGGAGAAAGATCCGGCACCGGACAAAATGGCAGACGGGATGGCATGGACCAGACACATGAACCAGATCAAGGCACAGGCAGAGGAGCTGGTGATTCAGGAGATTATTTACAGTTAAGTCTGTTCCCAACAGAAGAGGAACAGTTAGGAGAAATAAGGAAAGCGGCAGCTGCATTGGAACAGCCAGCCGCTTTTCTTATTTCCGATGAAGTGGTAAATGATATTCTCCGCACGGGAAGCGGACAGAAAAATACACTGTTTCATATTACAGCAAGACTGATTGAAGGTCTGGATAATGAAGAAATGCGGAGTTTTCTGAAAGATGAATATGGAACTGGTGGCAAAGGATTTACCATAGATGGTCAGAAAATCAGTATCTGGTATGACAATGATGGTATCCGTATCCGGCGAGGGGACTCTGCCAGAAGAAACTTTGACCGCATGGTTACGTGGGAAGAAGCAGCGAACAGAATTCGGGATATGTATGAGGATGGAAATTACGTGGATAATTTGATTTCCAATAATGCCATTGAACAGGAGCAGGAAGAAATGACCAATCTTCTTGCACTTCATTTTCGGGATACTTGCAGAAACTGGGAAAAGAAACAATCATATTCAGACTGGCAGGATGTAGTGAGTGGAGCATGGACAGATCAAGAGGAAGCAGATGCGATTGTCTATCGTTTTGAATGGCTGCAGAAATATATGGATGAGAATCCGGGAGATTATCACCGCTGGGAGATTCAGCATAATCCGGAATATTTCCAACGCTTTCAGGATCTTCAGAGGGAGCGTTCCTGGGTAGACCAGAAATTTACGGTCGAACGTCCGGCACTATCCTTTATCACACAGGATGAAATTGACGCAGTGTTAAGAAGAGGCGGCATTACTGCAGGAGGACGTAACCGAATCTATGAGTATTTCATGGAACATCATGATATGAAAGATGCAGCTGAGTTCCTGAAAAATGAGTATGGAACAGGTGGTTCCTCACCCGGAATACCAGGAGCAGATGCTTCCGACGCATCCCATGATGCAAAAGGATTAAAACTTGCAAAAGGGAAAATTGGCAGTCCAGAGGTAGAAGTTTTATTAAAGTGGAACAAGGTTGCAGAACGTGTTCGCCAGTTAATCCGCACAGATGATTATTTGTCACCGGAAGAAATGGAAAAGTACGAAGAACGACAGGAAGCACAAAGACTGGCAGATTTGGAAGAAGCACAGCAGATGTTAGGAGAACAGCTGGAGCAGGATACTTTGACAGCGGAAGATATAACTGATTTGCGATTAGTTGATTCAGAATATATGTCTGGTACCAGAACAAAAATCCACGATTTTGATTGCAAAGTTAAGGGAGAAGCGAATCGACTTCAATACACATTAGAATATCATGATGATGGAGAAGGTTTCACGATTCATACGGAAAAAGATGATATTTGGAATCGAATGTCAACACAAGAATTGGAACGTCTGGATGTAAAACTCGGACAAGAAGTACTTTATTATCATTATCACAACAAAACTGTAAATGCGGATACTTTAGATGAATTACGGGAAATCAGGGAAGAAATTATGGAGGAAGAGTCCTTGTATTTTACTGCTATTTCTCAACGTGTGTGGACAGATTATGATAAAAAAGAAAAAGAATTATCTGGAGAAGTTGAGGTATCGGAAGAAAAAGAATCTTTGGAAGAGATTAACGGAATATCAGAAACGATTCCAGCAACGAACTTCCGCATCACAGATGATGAGCTTGGACAGGGTACAGCAAAAGAAAAGTTCCGTGCCAATATCATGGCTATCCAGTTGTTAAAGAAATGTGAGGATGAGAATCGCAATGCAACACCGGAAGAACAGGAAATCTTATCCAGGTACGTTGGCTGGGGAGGTCTTGCAGATGCATTTGATGAGACAAAATCTGCATGGGAGACAGAATATCTGGAATTAAAGACCGTCCTTACACCGGAAGAATATGCTGCAGCCAGAGCTTCCACATTAAATGCTCATTATACACAGCCGATTGTGATTGAAAGTATGTATCAGGTGTTGGAGAATCTGGGATTTACAAAGGGAAATATCCTGGAGCCATCTATGGGAGTCGGGAACTTCTTTGGAAAGCTTCCAGAGAATCTAAACCAGTCCAAACTCTATGGAGTGGAACTGGACAGCATCAGTGGCAGAATTGCTAAACTTCTCTATCCAGATGCCAATATCCAGATCAAAGGCTTTGAGAAGACGGATTATCCCAATGATTTCTTTGACGTGGCAATCGGAAATGTGCCATTCGGTGCATATAAGGTCAATGACCGTCAGTATGACCGCTACAATTTTATGATTCATGATTACTTTCTTGCCAAGACTATAGATCAGTTACGTCCAGGTGGTGTAGCTGCGTTGATCACAACAAAGGGAACTATGGACAAGGCATCACCGGAAGTCCGGAAATATTTGGCAGAGCGTGCAGACTTGCTGGGGGCAATCCGACTGCCGAACACAGCTTTTAAGGCAAATGCAGGAACAGAAGTCAGTGCTGATATTTTGTTTTTCCAGAAGCGTGAGAGTTTCACAAAAGAGATGCCAGACTGGGTGAATTTGGAGAGTGATGCGAATGGGATTACCATTAACAAGTATTTTGTTCAGCATCCGGGATTGATTCTTGGTGAGATGAAAGAAGTGTCCGGTCCGTATGGTATGGAAACAACCTGTGCTCCAATGGAAGGAGCTGATCTGGAATTACAGTTACAAGAAGCTGTAAAACACATCAAGGGAAGCATGGTAGCGGCAGTAGATATAGAGGCAGAACTGGATGAGATGCCAGAGAGTATTCCGGCAGATCCGAATGTTCGAAATTACAGCTATACGGTGGTAGATGATCAGGTATATTACCGTGTCAATTCTTTGATGAATCAGGTGAAAATGCCTGCAGCCACTGCAGAACGTGTAAAAGGCATGGTTGCAATCCGTGATACCGTTCGTGAACTGATCGCCATGCAGATGGAAGAATTTGTCACAGACGAAGAAATCCAGAAACAGCAGAAAAAACTGAATCAGGTGTATGATACCTACACAGCAAAGTATGGAGTTATTGGAAGTAATGCTAACAAACGTGCATTTTCTGATGACTCTTCTTATTGTCTGCTGTGTTCCCTGGAAGACTTGAATGAAGATGGAACATTGAAGCGGAAAGCGGACATGTTCACCAAACGAACCATTAAAAAGGCGGTCGCTGTGACAAGTGTGGAGACAGCCACAGAAGCACTTGCTCTGTCCCTAAATGAAAAGGCTAAAGTAGATCTTTCATATATGGCACAGTTGACCGGAAAGACCGAAGAGAAAATCACAGAAGAGCTGGTTGGAGTTATCTTCAAAAATCCACTGACAGACCAGTGGGAAAGCGGAGATGAATATCTGTCTGGAAACGTCAGAGATAAATTAAATACAGCGAGAACTTTTGCAGAGAATCATCCGGAATTCACACCGAATGTGCGTGCATTGGAGGCAGTTCAGCCAAGAGATCTGGAAGCGTCGGAGATTGAAGTGCGTATTGGAGCCACCTGGATTGAACCTTCGGATTATCAGGATTTTATGGTGGAACTGCTTCATACGCCGAGGTATCTTGCACAGAAGGAAATACAGGTAAAATTCTCTGAGGTAAATGGTGAGTGGAGGATTACAGGAAAGAACGCCGACAGTCCAAGAAATGCGTTTGCCTATGCAACGTATGGAACGGAGAGAGCAAATGCCTACCGGATTCTGGAAGATACCTTGAATCTAAAAGATGTTAGAATCTATGATAAAGTCCTAAATGACAATGGGGATGAAGTGCGAGTTTTGAATAAAAAAGAAACTATGTTGGCATCACAAAAGCAGGATGCCTTGAAGGCTGCATTCCAAGATTGGATTTTTAAGGATCAGCAGAGGAGAGAAAGGCTGGTAAGCGTGTACAATGAGCGTTTCAATAGTATCCGTCCCCGTGAATATGATGGTAGTCACTTGAGTTTTCCAGGAATGAATCCGGAAATAGAGCTTCGTCCACATCAGAAAAATGCAGTCGCACATCAGTTATACGGTGATAATGTGCTTCTGGCACATGTAGTAGGAGCTGGGAAGACTTACGAAATGGTAGCGGCGGCAATGGAGAGCAAACGTCTGGGATTATCACAAAAGAATCTCTTTGTTGTGCCAAACCATTTGACTGAGCAGTGGGGAGCGGAGTTCCTGCAGTTATATCCAGGAGCAAATATTTTGGTAGCAACCAAGAAAGACTTTGAACCGGCAAACCGAAAGAAGTTCTGTGCCAGAATCGCTATGGGAAATTACGATGCTGTTATTATTGGTCATTCCCAGTTTGAGCGTATTCCAATCTCTGATGAGAAACAGGAAGCCATGCTTCAGAGGCAGATTGATGATCTGGAAATGGCAATCCAGAGTGCAAGGTATGAACAGGATGGTGGACGTTATACCGTCAAACAGATTGAAAAGACAAGAAAAACATTGCAGACAAGGCTGGAGAAACTGAATCAGAAAGAGAAAAAAGATCAGGTAGTTACGTTTGAAGAACTGGGAGTGGATCATTTATATGTAGATGAAGCACACAGTTATAAAAACGCATTTCTTTATACAAAAATGAGAAATGTAGCCGGGATTGCACAGAATGAAGCACAGAAGTCGGCGGATATGTTTAATAAATGTCAGTATCTGGATGAGATTACCGGAGGAAAAGGCATTACCTTTGCTACGGGCACACCGATTAGCAACAGCATGACGGAATTATATGTTATGCAGAGGTATCTGCAGAACAGCAAATTACAAAATATGGGACTTGGACTGTTTGATTCCTGGGCCTCCACCTTTGGCGAGGTAGTCACGAGCATTGAGCTTGCACCAGAAGGAACAGGCTACCGTGCAAAGTCAAGATTTGCAAGATTTTATAATATTCCGGAACTGATGAATATGTTTAAGGAGATTGCAGATATCAAGACTTCCGATCAGTTAAAGCTTCCTGTGCCAGAGGCGGAATATGAAACAGTGGTGCTGAAACCAACGGAACAGCAGAAAGAAATCGTAGAAAGTCTGGGGGAACGTGCAGAAGTTGTCAGAAACGGAGGGGTAGATGCTTCGGTTGATAATATGCTGAAAATTACCAATGATGGAAGAAAATTAGCATTGGATCAGCGTTTGGTGAACGAATTATTGCCAGATAATCCAGAAAGCAAAATATCAGTCTGTGCAGAGAAAAGCTATGAGATCTGGAAAGACACAGCATCACAGAAATCGGCACAGCTGATTTTTTGTGACTTGAGCACACCGAAAGGTGATGGCAGTTTCAATGTTTATGACGACTTGAAGCAGAAACTGATGGAAAAAGGTGTACCGGAAAAAGAGATTGCATTCATTCATGATGCAAATACAGAAGCAAAGAAGACGGAGTTGTTTGGAAAAGTGAAATCCGGGCAGGTTCGTTTTTTGATTGGTTCGACAGCAAAGATGGGTGCTGGGACCAACGTGCAGGATCGTCTGATTGCACTGCATCATCTGGATATTGGTTGGAAACCATCTGACTTGGAACAGAGAGAAGGGCGTATTATCCGCCAGGGAAATCATAATAAAAAGGTTCATATCTTCCGATATGTAACAGAATCCACATTTGACAGCTACATGTGGCAGTTGATTGAGAACAAGCAGAAATTCATTTCTCAGATTATGACCAGTAAAGCACCTGTGCGAAGCTGTGAAGATGTGGACGAAGCGGCACTTTCCTATGCAGAGGTCAAAGCTCTTGCAACCGGAAATCCAGCAGTAAAAGAGAAGATGGCATTGGATGTTGATGTGGCAAAATTAAAGCTTTTAAAAGCCAACCACATGAATAACCAGTACCGCCTGGAAGATGATATTGTAAGGATTTTTCCACAACAGATTGCAAAACTGATGGAAATCATTGACAGCTACAAGGCAGACATCGCTCATTATTCTGAGCATAAAAGCACAGATCCAGAGCAGTTTACTATGGAGATTGGTGGCAAAGTGTTCACAGAAAAGAAAGAGGCAGGAGCAGCACTTCTGGCGGTATGTAAAGATATTAAAACTGTAGATGCTGCGATGGATATCGGAAACTATCAGGGACTCAATATGAGGATTCAGTTTGATGGATGGAGTAAAGAATTTATACTATCTGTCAAACATGAGGCTGTCTCGAAAGTTCATCTTGGAGCAGATGCACTTGGAAATATTACCCGTATCAACAATCTGTTGGACAGTTATCCGGAGAAGCTTTCAGAAGCACAACAAAGACTGGAAACAGTATATGAACAGCTTGCAAATGCAAAAGAAGAGGTTGGAAAGCCATTTCCAAAAGAAGAGGAGTTGAACCAGAAACTGGAGCGACTGTCGGAGTTAAATGCATTGCTCAATATGGATGAACGGGAAGATGCAGAAGCAGAGGTATCTGAATCAGATGAGAAAGAAGAAAGACCGGCACGTGGTTCTATCCATGAAAAACTGCAGATTTATAAAGAAAAGAGTCAGCGGGAAAGTGAAACTGGCAAGGATAACAGAAAACGGGACTTTGGTCTGGAATAAGAAAACAAGGAAGATGGCATAATCTGACAGAAAGTATGTTCTGTGGGTTATGCCATTTTTCAGAATACAGGAGGAACTTATATGGCAAGAAACAGGATAATAGGTAGAGAAACGCAGAAAATGCAGGAATATACGCAGGAACAGATCAATCAGGCAGAGAGTAGAGGTATAGAAATATCAACAGATGTAAAAGAACAGCTTTTTGAATATGCGAATCTGATCGGCGAGAAAGAGAAAGTTAGGGCTTTGGTAAGAAATCTGGCAGATGCAGTGAGCCAGGCAGATTCAGAAGGTGTAGAGGATTTGCTGGATGACGCAAGAATGGATATTCAAGAACTGCCAGATCCAACCATAGGTAAGCTGGAATTACGTGACTATGGATATATGGAAGAAGATATGGTGCCACTTAGAAAAGAAGCAGCTTTGGATTATCACAGAATGGGTTCTAAGATTTATTGTCTTGGCAGTGCTGGCAGTAAAGGTGAATATGCGAGTAAAGAAATGATACAGGCACATGACGGTTTGTTTGGAATGGAATCGCAGATGTGGGAACGGATAAAAGATAACAACCTAGATTATGCAGAAGAAAATTTAGGAGCATTTCAGGAGCCTATGAGTGTCATTGAGCAGGAAGAAGCACTGAAATTATACGATGCAGGAGCAGATATCTATCTGATCACTAATTTTTCATCACCTATGTATGTCACAGAACGCATGGAAATTGAACGAGGACCGGAGCATTATCAGATGTCTATGACAGAACTGGAGCGTTTCCGTAACCTGGAATGGGAAATGCAGAAATATCCACAGATTCAATCTTTGAAAGAAGCAAATCTGTTGTTAGGAACAAGAAGGACATTTGGAATTTATCAGATTCGGGATGATTTACCGGGAGAAAACTATGCATTTATGAATATGAGTTTTATTGAAAGTCATGGTATGCAGATAAAAAAAGAAGATTATAAGCTGGTCTATGTTGGTGAATTATCAGGAAATATGTCACTGGATGATATTTTTGAAAAGTTCAACATTGACAGACCGGAAGACTTCCGTGGGCATTCCCTGTCTGTCAGTGATATCATAGTTCTGAATGACGGGAAAAAGGTAACTGCTCATTTTGTAGACAGTATCAGTTTTGAACAGCTGGATTCTTTCCTGAATCTGGAAGAACAGGTTCTTAGTGAACTGGCATATGAGGTAGGAGAACGATATTTTGCTATTCAGAGAACAGAAGAAGGATATGATTATTCCTTTTACGATGAAGATTTCCGCTTGATGGATGGTGGCATTTATGAGAATGATGAAATTTCTATTGAAGAAGCGGCGGAGGAACTTTTGGAAGACGAAGGCTGGACGGGAGAACGTATCCGTGGGGATTATGATCAGTTGATGGAAAAAGTAGAAGAAATGGATGAAGCTGTAATGGCAGAGATTCAGAAAAGCCAGGGCGAATATAAGCCATTGGCAAAGGTGGAGGAACTGGAAGAGGCCAATTATAACATGATTGATAATGTACTCAATAATATGCCGCCTAAGAAAGAAGCTTATCTTGAATATTATGCTGCAGAATGTGATGAAATTCATGATATGGGAGCTTATGAGAAAAGCACAGATGTGAAAGAAATCGCAGCAATCTATGAGAAGTACAGAGAAGATCCGGAAAACGCTTATAAAGGCAGTGGAATGGGGATTATTTATCGTGATCCGGAGGATAGCTTGTTTGATGAAACAGAACTGTTGATTGTAATGGGAACAACGATACACGGCGACTTCTTGGATAATGTGCGGTTTTTAAAAGATCAGCCGGTGGTGCGTGAAGGTTTGGAGAAGATTCATAAAGCATTGCCTGATTATAAATATATCCCGATTCAGGATGTGCGTGAGGCAATGTATCCGAAAAAAATGACAACAGAAGAACTGGCAGCAGCATTGGATGAGATTGCGGAAGACTTCGATCCGTATGACTATCGGGACCATGTAGAGCCAGGGCAGGATACCATACAGGAAGTCATGCTGGATCTGCAAAGTGGAAATGTTGGTTCTTATATTTCCTTTCTGAAGGATGTGATTGAAGAAGACTGTGAGCAGTCCGTGTGGGCAGGTGTTTTGCTGGAACGGCTGAAATCCTACGAACCAGATATATCCAAAGAAACAGAGCCGATGGTGTATGTGAATTACTGTGAAAAGCGAGAGCTGATGGAACCACGCTGTCAGAAGCTCTCAGATCTGGATTCCCGTACTGCACAGAAGGATAAGGAATGGTACGCAGACCGTAATCCGAGGACGGATGAGCCGATGGTAACAGCCCAGATGTTTTTTACTATATATTATGCGGAAAAAGGCGATAAAATGCTGCAACATTTCAAAGGGAAAATAGATATTGGAACAGGAAATGGCGGTATTTTAAGTCAGCTGAAACTCCAAAATGAACTGAAACTTACGGATGAAAGCTGGATTGGTTATCTGAAAAACAAGGGAAATGAAGAGTTTCAGAAGTGTATGGAAGATCTGACCGATATGCAGAACCATGTGCTGCCATATTTGCAGAGCTTTTGCAGTCTGGAAGAAAAAAGTGTGCAGGAAAAGCAGGAACGGCAGGTTGCAGAAAAGCAGGACAGCAGAGTAGAAGCGTCAAGAGCAGCGAATGTGACAAAAGGGGATAATGACAAAGCTGTGAAAAAGGTAGTTTCGAGTATGCAAACAGAAAAGAATAAAGCAACTACGAAGGCAAAGAAGCCATCTATTCATGAACGACTGGAAATCAATAAGAGAAAAATCCAAGAAAAGCAGGGAAAAGATGAGCTGGAGAGAGGAGCTGATCGGGATGTAAGAACGGTATAAATTTATAGAAAGGCACTTGGCTCCGTTTTGGACATAGCAAAAGTGCTGACAGTGACGAACGAAGATGTGCTGCCTGATTATTTGCAGAGAGTATCTGATTTTGAAGACTGCCTGCTTGCAACTTGTACGAAGGCGAATCAGTGTGATGCGAGTGTGACAAGGAATAAAAAGGATTTTCTTTCCTTTTGGATTACACTGCTTTCTCCGGAAGAACTGCTGAATATTTATTCGTAAAAATATGTTTTTACAATCGGCAGCAGAAGGAAAGTTGAATGATAACTCCGATCCAGCATACTGCAAAATATAAAAATTTTATAACAAAGTGGAAAACCCTGCGTAGGATCAGAAATGTTCTCACAGGGTTTCATGTATCTAATAAAATATAGAAATTTAGCGGATTTCTGCTAGAATAAGAAAAACTGTTAAAAAAATATCGTACATAGATCAAAAAGACTATATATGGGCGACCTTTTAAAGCCGATTTATATAAAATAGAAGAAAAAAAGGTGGTCGATACCGTGGATATAAAAACAGCGGTCATATATCGTTTAAACGATCTGATTAATCAGAAAGATATCACAGTGAATGAGGCGGCGGTATGTTCTGGCGTTCCTCCTTCAACATTAAAGAATATTTTGTATGGTCAGAGTAAGAATGCTGGCGTAGTTACAATAAAAAAGATATGCGATGGATTGGATGTCACAATACAGGAATTTTTTGCTGATCCCATCTTTGCAGATTTGGAACCCGAACTATAGGAAGAGTAAATGCTCATAGGATTCAGATTCTGCAGGATGGATTTTTTATGAAAAAGGGTTAGGGTAAACTAACTTAGGAGGACATAGATGTATAAAATAGCAATTTGCGATGATGATAAAAATTACAGGGAGAAAATAGAGAAGGTTATAGAAACGGAAGGGATTCTTCCTAAGAGCGAGATACGGTTTTATGAATACGAGTCAGGAAAGGAACTACTGAAAAATGCTGATATTTTGCATGATTTGGTCTTTATGGATATGCGTATGCCCGGATTGGATGGGAATAAATCGGTACTGAAGCTGAGGGAATACAATAGGGCAGCGATATTGGTGTTCTGCTCCGGATACTTTGAACCGACTTCAGACAGCATCAATATTGGGCAGCCGTTCCGGTATATTATGAAAGACTTGCATGACAGAAGTCTAAAAAGGGAAATCCCTGCAATTTTATCAAAAGTAAAATTGCACTGTGGAGATTCTTCCGTGACGGTTACATCAGCGGGAAGAGTAATTCGTATCTATACGGAAGACATTTTATATATCTGTCTGGCGAAAAGGGGTTGCTCTATATACGTTGCTAGGCAGGGGGAGATAGATGAGATGCATTGTAAGGAATCTTTAGGCGATTTATATGAACGTCTGGCCGGAAGGGGATTTGAGTATGCACATAACAGTTATATTGTAAATCTGGCGAAAGTGGAAGGATTGGAAAAGAATGTGGCGCTGCTACAGATGGGAATCCAATTGAATGTTTCAAGGTCGAGAAAAGGTCAGTTTGCTGACGCTCTGATCATGTTTCTTGGGGAAAGGAACGGCATGGTATGATAGTAAGAGATTTTTTGATCTGCCTTCTTCAAATGTATCTGTTGGAAGATCTGGAAAAGAACATGCTTCCATACAGAAGAGAAAACTTTTGGGGAAAATTTCTCATATATTTTGTCGTAGCGCTGATAATGCTCGGAATCAACCACTTGGAATCCTCAATATTTAATATGGTAATGATTCCGGTAACGTATATGATTGTGTCAATGGTTGTGTTCCGGGGAAATATATGGAAGAAGCTGGTTATAGTATGCTGCTATTATGTGCTGGCAATTATTCCTGAATTTCTCTTTGCAACGCTTACGAATGCGTATGGCGTGACTGGTGCATCTGAGGGTTTTGGGACGGAAATAGAAAAAACATTAGCGCTACTACTGATGAGTACCATGACATTTCTGTTTATTAAATGCATTAATCAGGTAACGAGAAAAAGGAATTATCTGACGATTGAGAATAAAACTTTTACTGTGCTGCTCATGCTGCCAACCGCTACGATCATTATATTAGGATGTGTGTTTTATTCAAATATTTCTTTTGAAGGAATGAACAGGGTTATGGTTCCGGTAGGAGCTTCGCTGCTGCTATTGACGAATATCTTCATTTTCTCAGTGTTTGACCGGTTTGTAGAGAAATCAGAAGAAGTGAAGAAGATGGACCGGCTTTACCAGAAAAGCAGGGCGGAGATTGCTAATTTACAGTATATGAATAAGGTCAATGAGGATAACAGGGCATTCTTACACGATATAAATAAATTTATTTGTACAGTAGCCGGTTTGATGGAAGAAGGAGAAAATCAAGAGGTTAAGGAGATTATGGAACATTTAGGTGTCCGGATTCAGAGCCTTCAAAAAGGTGTGTATTGCGAACACCCGATCTTGAACAGCATCCTGTGCGAAAGGAAATTCCTTGCGGAATCTAAGAATATTTCCTATAAGATTACCCTGGGTAATGATCTCAGGCTGGACTTTCTGGAAGAACTGGATATGATCTCAATCGTAGGTAATCTTTTGGATAACGCACTGGAAGCGGCAGAAAAGACAAAAGATGGCCGATATGTGGAATGCAGGATGTATATGGGAAATGAGGAACATTTCCTTGTTATGGAATTTTGCAACGGGTATGTTGTTCCACTGTTAAAGGACAAGGACCGGTACATAAGCACCAAAAGAGATGCAGACAGTCACGGGATCGGACTGCATACGGTTGGAAAACTGGTTAAAAAGTATGCTGGAATTATGAGAGTGGAGGTCGGAGAACAGGAGTTCTCTGTTAAGCTGATCTTTACAATAAAATAAAGATGTGCAAAAATCGCCCAAAAAGTTACCGTTTTTGCCACGGTAATTGAAAAAAGGGCGATTTTTGTGTAAACTATCGGAAAAAAATGGAGGCATGTAACTATGAAAAAAACAATCAGAAAAAGCTTGGGTATCAAAGTACTTGGAGTTGTAAACTGTCTTGCACTCTGCCTGACGGCATATACGGCAAATCTGGCGTGCAACTGGCTGTACTATCAGGAAGAAGAGCCGGAAGAAGTTAAGAAAATGAGGAAATTCTAGTGTGGAAAAAAACTATCGGCTGGCTTTTTGAAGTGCAAAACAGGAACGGGATTCTTGAAGAGAAAGACCGCAGGCTGTATGAATATGCTTACGGCGTACTGCTGGGCAGGGTGGCGATATACCTTATCATTGTCATACTTGGCATTGTAACGGGGAATTGGCTGGAGATGCTAGTCTTTTTATTGCCCTTTACTGTTCTAAGGCAGTATGCCGGAGGGATTCATTTAGAAAAAGCAGGGAGCTGCATGGTTGTTTCTAGTATCCTTGTCCTTCTGTGCGGTCAGTATCTGGCGTCTGGTTCGGCTGTGATGTGGCAAATACGGATCATATGGCTTGCTGCAGTTGGAGTCATATTTGTTATGGCACCGGTGGATGCCAGCAGTAAGAAACTGGATGAGAAAGAAAAGAAAGTTTATGGTATGCGCGCGAGGGCAATTTTAATTATTGAATGCGCGATAGCAGGTGTTTTTTCTGTAACCGGATATTTCCTGGTCGTAAACGGGATTATGGTAGCACATATTGTTTTGGCGTCCGGTTTAATATTGGGATGGATCAAAAATTTTTTTTGACAAAGAGTTAGAGTTAACTAATCTTGGATAGGAATAAGAAATGCTTGGGAAAAGCATATCACAAAATGATAATAAACAGAATAAAAAAGAACATGATGCAAGAGGAACATAAAAGTGAATTTGAAGTTGATAAAAAATACAGAAAATATTAACAAAGAGAAAATAACTTTGTTTTGTCTGCCGTTTGCGGGGGGCGGCGCTTCTGCTTATAACCAGTGGGCGAAAAAGATGCAGGGAAAAGTAACGGTATGTCTGGTTCAGCTTCCGGGAAGGGAAGAACGGATCATGGAGAAGCCGTATATAGATATGCCGGTTATGTTAGATGATCTGGAAGAGGCAGTAAGAGAGGTTGTGGATGGACCGTATGCCTTATGGGGGCACAGTATGGGCGGTAAGATTGCCTATGAGCTGGAAAAGAGATTGGAAGCGGTCGGATATACAGCGAGCTGTCTGTTTATTTCCGGTAGCCGGATTCCCAGTATTCCGGAGCCGAAGCCGATCTATCATCTTCCGGATGAAGAGTTTAAGAGGGAACTGGGAAGATTTGAGGGGACGCCAAAAGAGATACTGGAGAATCAGGAATTATTGGATTTCTTTCTGCCTATGCTACGGGCAGATTTTACCATGGATGAAACATATTATGACAAGACGGGAATAGTACTGCATGCGCCTATCGCTGCATTTGGCGGAGAAAAGGATGGCGAAGCGGATGAGAGCGCAATCTGCGAATGGGGAAAGTATACGGATAATGATTTTAGCTACCGGATATTTCCGGGAGGACATTTTTATTTGCGGGATTACGAAGACGAAGTAATAAGTGAAGTTATAAGGCGCCTGCCGGGAATAAAAGATGGAGATTAAACGGTATGGAGCGAAGGAATTTCTGGCGGCAGGCAAACTTTGTATCCGTGAAAATGAGATACATATATGGTGCATCTGCTGGCCGGAAATGACAGATTTCTGGGTGAACCATGAGTATATCCTGAGTGGGCAGGAATCGGAGCAGGTCGGAAGATTCCGCTTTTCGGAAGACAGGATGCGTTATATAGCCGGGAAGGTTGTCGTGCGGCTTCTCTTGAAAAGATATTTAGATGTGGAAACGATTGATTTTTCTGTCAGTGAACGGGGCAAGCCTTATCATAAAAAGATTGCAGGAAAGCAGACCGTAGATTTTAATATTTCGCATTCGGGAGAATTCATACTGGCGGGATTCGCTGTTGGAATGGACATCGGAGTGGATGTGCAGGAAATGGCGGGATGTCCGGATTACTGGGAGATAGCCGGGAATTTTTATACGGAAGAAGAAGCGGAAGATGTAATAAAGGAAGGATCGGCTTTGTTTTTCCAGTACTGGGCGGCCAAAGAAGCGTATGTAAAAGCGCTCGGTATTGGATTAGGAAGAGGAATGGATTTCTTCTCTGTCAGAAACGGGGAAATTATAGAAAAAGGCAGGAATGATCAGGGCTGGTTCCTGTATCCGGTCAGGATCAAAGGATATGCTGCGTATGTGGCGGTGCATAAGAAAGGAGATAAATCAAATGGGTTATAAGAAAGATATGAGCAAATATGAGTATCTGGAAGGTTGGGAGAGATGTAGTTTTGGAGAACAGCTTGATAAGTGGGCGGAAAAATATGGAGAAAGAACTGCGGTCACGGACAGCGAAGAGGAGATCAGTTATATGGAATTAAAGCAAAAAGCAGATTGTCTTGCGACAGCTTTTCTGCGTAAAGGGATTTTAAAGGGAGACAAAGTGCTTGTACAGCTTCCGAACAGGATTTCTTTTGTGGTCGTGTTTTTTGCGCTTTCCAAGATAGGGGCGGTGCCGATCATGATGCTGCCGGCCCACAGGGAGGCGGAACTGGAAGGAATTATTGAACTGGCAAAGCCGGCCGCTTATATTGTGGTGGAGAAATATCTGGGATTTTCATATGTGCCGATGGCAAATGCGATGAAAGAGAAATATTCATGTATCCGGCATATATTTGTAGATAGCGAATCCGGGGATATCAGTGGAATGATTGCGGAAACGTGTGGAGAAAATGGAGCATTTCCGGCTGTGGATGGGTATGAAACGGCGGTGCTTTTGCTGTCCGGCGGGACGACAGGGGTTCCGAAACTGATTCCGCGCACCCATACGGATTATATGTATAATGCCCGCATGTCCGCGAAGAGATGCCGCCTGGATAGCAGTGACGTTTATCTGGCGTCTCTTCCGGTAGCTCATAATTTCCCATTATGCTGCCCGGGGCTTTTAGGCACGCTGGACGTGGGAGGAAAAGTTGTGCTTGCGTCTGCGACCAGCCCGGATGATATCCTTGACGAAATTACAGAGGAAGGTGTCACGATAACGGCATTGGTTCCTGCTATGGTTACTGTGTGCATGGAAATGCTGGAATGGGATGAAGATTTTGATATATCCAGCCTGCGGATTTTGCAGGTAGGCGGCGCAATGCTGGAAGATTCCCTTGCGGATAAGATCATTGAAGAATGGCCGTGTAAACTGATGCAGGTATTTGGTACGGCGGAGGGGCTACTGTCCTTTACTAGCCCGGAGGATGAAGGTTCCCTGATTGCAAGATGCCAGGGAACTCCGGTGTCTCCTGCGGATGAAGTGAAGATTGTGGATGAAGAAGATAAGGCCGTACCGGAAGGAGTTTTTGGGGAATTATTATCCAGAGGCCCGTATACGATTGATGGTTATTATATGGCGGAGGAAGCGAATAAAAAGAGCTTTACGCCGGACGGATTTTACCGGACGGGCGATAAAGCTATGTGGACGAAAGACGGAAGGTTACGTTTGGGCGGGAGGATCAAAGAGCAGATTAACCGCGCCGGAGAAAAGATCATGCCTTCAGAGATTGAAGCTTACCTTTGCAGGCATTCGAAAATCAAAGAGGCAGCCGTTGTCGGCGTTCCGGATGAAACCCTTGGAAACCGGATATCTGCATTCCTTGTGACCGATGATGAAGCCGGGATCGATTTACAGGAAATCCACAGGTTCCTGCGGGAAATAGGCGTTGCGGCGTATAAAATGCCGGATCAGATAGAACGGGTAGAGACATGGCCACTGACCAGCGTAGGAAAAATAGATAAGAAAGCATTAGAACGGATGGCACAGGAAAAATAGAAGGAGACAGAATCATGGAATATATAGAGATAAAGGAACAGATCAAACAAAAGCTGCCGGTAGCCAGAGATTTGGGGGATTCCGAAAATCTGCTGGAGCTTGGGCTTTCGTCCCTGACGATCATGCGTCTGGTAAACCAGTGGAGAAAACAGGGGGTTAAGGTTTCATTCGGTTCATTGATGGAAAATCCTACCCTTGAAGGCTGGTGGGCGCTGATCCAGCGCAGCATGAAGAAAAAAACGGGCAAAAAACGGGCGCAAGAATCTAAGATAACGCCGGAAAAGGATATGAAACAGCCGTTTCCTTTAACAGACATACAGTATGCATATTGGGTTGGCAGGGATGAAGAACAGGCTCTTGGAGGAATAGACTGTCATGCGTATTTAGAGTTTGATGGGGGAAATATAGATCCGGAGCGTCTGGAAAAAGCATGGAATGTGCTGCAGTATCATCATCCCATGCTGCGTGCCTGCTTTCTGGAAGACGGGACACAGAAAATCCTGGATAAGCCGTATTGCGAAAAAATAAAGGTTCATGATTTTTCACGGATGTCATCTGAGGAAGCAGAGGCAATGGCAGTATCTGTCAGAGAACGTTTATCCCATCGGAAGCTAAAGATCGAGGAAGGCGAAGTGGCAGGAATAGAGCTTACGCTTTTTCCTGAAAATAGGGCACGCATGCACGTGGATATGGCACTTTTGGTTGCCGATGTACAGAGTTTGCAGATCTTATTGAGGGATTTGGCGGCTGCCTATCGCGGAGAAAGCCTTCCGGCAGAATCAAAAGGGTGGAATTTTGCTTCTTATCTGGAACGGCAGAAAGAGGAAGATAAGGAAGAGAGAAACAATGCAGAAGAATACTGGAAAAAACGCTTGGAGCATTTGCCGAAAGGGCCAGGCCTGCCACTGGCAAAACGGCCGCAGGAAGTGACAAAGACTGTATTCAACCGCAGGATTGTAAGGATTGGCAAGGAAGAGTGGGCTCATCTGCAAGTACGGGCAAAGGAATACCAGACAACTCCGGCAATGGTTCTTCTTACTGCATATGCGACGGTTTTGGAACGGTGGAGCAGGAATCATCGTTTCCTTATTAATATTCCATTTTTTAACCGGAAAACAGAGCAGCAGGGATTGGAAGACGTGATAGCAGATTTCACTACACTGTTATTGCTGGAGATTGACTGCGAAGGGAATCCGACGTTTGCAGAATTGCTAGACAGGATCCAGAAGCAACTCCATGAGGATATGAAGTATACGGCATATTCCGGCGTGCAAGTCCAGAGAGATCTTGCACAGATGTATGGAGACGCATCGGCAGTGGCGCCGGTTGTTTTTGCCTGCAATCTGGGAACGCCGTTGGTAAATGATACGTTCCGGAAAGAACTGGGGCAGTTTTCCTATATGATTTCCCAAACGCCGCAGGTGTGGAATGACTTCCAGAGTTATGAAGATGAAAATGGCGTACAGCTTACATGGGACAGCGTGGATAAGTTATTCCCGGAGAATATGATCCCGGATATGCTGGAGTGTTTTGAGAATCTTCTGCATGAATTGGGAAAGAAGGACTGGAATCAGCGATTTGATGTGCTTCCTGAAAAAAGAAAAAGAGAAATTGAAGATACAGCGCGTACAGGAGTGCCGGAGCGTGTGGAATGCCTGCATTGGGCTGTTATGAACCATGCGGAAGTTTGCCCGGAAGATATTGCGCTTATTGATGCGGGAAGCGGAAGATCGGTTTCCTATGGGGAATTAAAAGCACGGGCGACAGCAGTGGCGGCAGGGATTTCAGAAAAGGATATTAAGGGAGTCCCGGTTGCACTTACCCTGCCGCGCGGGATAGAACAGATCGAGGCGGCACTAGGAATTTTGCTTTCCGGAAATTCATACCTTCCGGTCAGCTTAAGCCAGCCTAAAGATCGGAGAGCGTTAATCCATGAGAAGACGGGAGTCCGCTATGTGGTCACGAATCGGGAATTATCCGAAAAACTGGACTGGCCGGAAGGTACGGAAATCCTTGTGATGGAAGGTATGGAAGAGGGACAGGAAAATGTGAGACTGCCAGAGGTGTCGCCGAAGGACAGCGCCTATATCATCATGACGTCAGGCTCTACAGGTGTTCCGAAGGGTGTAGAGATTGCGCATGAAAGCGCATGGAATACGGTTCAGGATATTAATGAAAAGTACCATGTGACAAGTGCAGATCGGGCGCTGGCTGTATCAGCTATGGATTTTGACCTGTCGGTATATGATGTTTTTGGAATTTTAGGCGCAGGAGGAACATTGGTATTGCTTCCAGAGCAGGAGAGAAGGAATGCGGATTACTGGCTGGAACAAGTGTTGAAATATCAGATTACCGTTTGGAATTCAGTGCCGGTGCTTCTGGATATGCTTTTGATACGGGCGGAATCCATGAAACAGAAACTGCCGATCAGGGCGGTTATGCTTTCTGGAGATTGGATTGGGATGGAATCTCCCGCAGAGGGTTGCGGCATGGACAGAGGATTGCCAGTTTGTCGCTATGGGAGGAGCTACAGAGGCAAGTATCTGGTCCAATTATCAGAATGTTACCCTGCCGATGCTGAAAAACTGGAAATCTATTCCTTATGGAAAGCCACTCAGATATCAGGCATATCGTGTTGTGGATGAGTATGGAAGGGATTGCCCTTACTGGGCAGAAGGCGAACTCTGGATTGGCGGTTTTGGTGTAGCAAAAGGATATAGGGGAGATTCTGCGCTTACGGGGCAGAAATTTATCACAGATCAGTATGGAAGATGGTATCGGACCGGCGATCTCGGAAGAATCTGGGATGATGAGACAATTGAATTTTTGGGAAGAAAAGACCATCAGGTAAAGATTCGCGGACACAGGATTGAATTGGGAGAAATTGAACATGTGATTCAGGAGTTTCCGGGTGTGGCTCATGCAGTTGTTGATACAGTTAGTGATGGTCATGGCAATAAAACGCTGGCTGCTTATATCGGAGCGCCGATACAGGAAGATTCTAAAGTTACAACGTATTTGTACGGCACAGATATCTTTGGCGGGGGCTGGAAAGAACTGAAGGATGATGTCAGCAATTGGCAGATGCAGCAGGAACGGAAGACAGCATACAAAAATTTCCTTGCCTATGCAGACCAGAGATGTGTACAGCTTATGCTGGAGACACTCATAGAGTTAGGCATTTTTGTATCAGAGAAGGAAGTTCTTTCGCAGAAGGAAATTTTTGAAAAAGGGAGCATTACGGAAACACAGAAGAATACTGTGGCAAGATGGTTGGAAATTTTAAAGAAGGAAGGAATCCTGAGAGAAGAGGACGGCAGACTATCGCGTACCGGGAAGGAAGTGGCTGTACCGGAAAAAGCTGGAGATACGGAAACGTATTTTAATAAACTGAAGCCGTATCTGAAGCATATGGTTACTGGGAATGAAGTTCCGCTGGACGTATTTTACCAGAAAGAGCCGGCTTTGGCTCCGAATATGCTGCTTCGGAGGATTCCGGGCTGCGAGGAAACAGTGGAAAGACTGGTGCAGGGATTAAGGCTTCTGGCAGAAGAACGCAGAAAAGAGCCACTCCAGATTATAGAAATTGGTACAAGGGACACTGCAATTACAAGACAGTTTTTGAATGCACTGGAAGATGTAAGCGTGGCTTATACTTATGCGGATTCTTCAAAATATTTTCTGCAGGAAGCAGAGAAAGAACTTGCGGGATATGAGAGAGTCGAGTTTGAGATGCTGAATCTGGAAGAAGGCATGGATAAGCAGCAGATGTCCTTGCATAGTTATGACATTGTGATATCGGTAAATGCTTTACATAGAAATATTGATGCTGCGGATGCGGTAAAGAAAGTAGCGGAATTACTGAAGCCAAACGGAATATTGCTGATGACTGACCTTGTGGTAAGGACATACCTTCAGGAACTTACAGCGGCTTTTTTGGAAAATGGTTTTGCGGATATTCGGGACAAGAGAAAAGAAGCAGGGCTGGTTACCCCGGATTGCCTGCTGTGGAGAGAATGTTTATCAGAGGCAGGATTGGGCGAAGACTGTGCTGTGACAGAGAGATATGGAAGATGTATATGCTGCAGCAGACAGCAGGCGTCTGTCCTGTCCTATCATAATGGAGCACTAAGGGAATATCTGTCAGAAAAACTGCCGGAGTATATGGTTCCACAGAATTATCATTTCATGGAGCAGCTCCCAACATTGTCCAATGGGAAGATTAACAGGAAGCAATTGCGGGAAGATTTTAAAGAAGAAACTGCGGTTATCCGATTTTCAAAGGCAACGACAGAAACAGAAGAAAAGCTTTTAGATATCTGGAAACAATTATTTGGATATGAAAATATCGGAATTGAAGATAATTATTTTAGCCTTGGGGGAGACTCGCTGATTGCCACAAGGTTGATCTCGGAAGTACAGAAAACCTTCGGCTGCAAAATAACGATCAGCACGATTTTTGAAAATCTGACCGTAAAATCTCTGGCAAAAGCTATTGAACAGTCCGAACAGAAAGAAGAAGATACACTGCAGATCAAACCGAATCTGGAGGAAGCATATCATCCGTTCCCATTAACCGATGTGCAGTATGCTTACTGGCTTGGCAGAAGCGGATTGTATGAATTGGGGAATGTTGCAACGCACTGTTATTTTGAACTGGATGCAGACGGCCTTGATACTGAGTGCGCAGAGACGGCATGGAATCTGTTGATACAGAGGCATGGGATGATGCGTGTTATTATCCAGCCGGATGGTATGCAGCGCATACTGGAGAATACTCCCCAGTATCATATTGACGTGACGGATATCCGACAATTGGAAGTGACAGAAAAAGAAAAGGCATTGGATGAAAAACGGGCAGAGATGTCTCATCAGGTAATTCAGACAGATGAATGGCCTCTGTTTGATGTGCGAATCACTAAAATAGAGGACCAGAAGCATAGAATCCATATCAGTTTTGACAATATTATCTTTGATGGCTGGAGTATGTTCCATCTCTTAAATGAGTGGGCAGAAGTATATCGAAATGGAAAAGCGGAAATGCCGATTACTTTGTCTTTCCGGGATTACGTGCTGGGACTGGAGCAGATAAAGTCTACCTCTGCTTATGAGAAAGATAAAAAATATTGGGAAGACCGGGTGGAGACTTTTGCGGACGCACCGGATCTGCCGCTTGCAAAGAACGAAAGCCAGATTACAGAGCAGCGTTTCTGTCGCCGGAGCGCAAAACTGTCACAGAAAGAATGGCAGTCTGTAAAAGACGCGGCGGGAAGACTGGAGGTAACGCCTTCTGTTCTTTTGATGAGTGCTTATGCGGAGACTCTCCGCTTGTGGAGCAGTAATAAGGGTTTTACACTTAATCTGACGCAGTTTGACCGGAAACAATTGCATCCGGAAGTGAACAATCTGGTTGGAGATTTTACAACACTGACATTGCTGGAGATAAAGAATGCAGGGAATAATTTTGCGGAAAGGACAAAGGCAATTCAGAAGCAGCTTACAGAAGATCTGGAGCATACAGCTTATGGCGCGGTTGAACTGGAGCGCGAATTAAAGAAAAAGACTGGAAATATGCGGGGCGCTATTATGCCGGTAGTGTTTACCAGTGGCCTTGGCGTGGAGCAGTGGAATGAAGGAAAGTGGCTTGGAAAACTGAACTATAACATTTCACAGACGCCGCAGGTGTGGCTGGATCATCAGGTGGTTGAAATGGATGGCTGTTTATGCCTGTTTTGGGATTCCGTGGACGAATTATTTTATCCGGGAATGCTGGATGAGATGTTCCGGGCATATACCGGCCTGCTTCATACGCTAGCAGTTCATCCGGAGATCATGCAGGAAAAAACGGCAAGTCTGGTAACAGCGGAAATTTCAGAAAAACGGCGTCAGGCGAATGAAACGGCGGCTGAATTTGAAGAGAAAACGTTGGATGGATTATTCTTGGAGGCGGCAGACAAATTTCCGGATAAGGAGGCGCTGGTAACGTGCAGCAGGCGGATGACTTATCGGGAGATAAAAGAAGAGGCGTTTTACATTTCCGGGCAGTTGAAGAGCATGGGAATAAAAAAAGAAGAGACGGTAGCTGTATTTATGGAAAAAGGGTGGGAGCAGGTAGTTGCTGTTTATGGAATCCTGTTTGCCGGAGCCGCATATCTTCCGATAGATATCCATAATCCGAGAGAACGAGTTGAAAAGATTCTCCGTGACAGTGGAACAAGAATCATTCTTGTGCAGAATCAGGCGTATGATCAGGATACCGAATGGCTGCACGAGTGGGATTGTATTTCTGTGTCTGGATTAAAAACCGATTCTGAATACAAAGCACAGGAGAATAAGGCGGGAGACCTTGCGTATGTAATCTATACGTCGGGAACAACCGGGATGCCGAAAGGAGTAATGATTACTCACCATAATGCAGTGAATACAATACTGGATATCAATGCACGCTATCAGATTACAGAACAGGATACGGCGTTTGGAATCTCCAATCTTCATTTTGACCTGTCTGTTTATGATGTTTTTGGCGTTTTAGGCGCAGGTGGGAAATTGGTTCTTCCGGATCCGGAATATGGAAAAGATCCAGCGCATTGGATTCACTGGTTGAATCATGAGAATATTACCGTATGGAACAGCGTGCCAGCTTTTGTAGAAATGCTGGCAGAATATGAGGAATATCAAAGGCAGGTAACTTCACAATCGTTGCGGTTGGTAATGATGAGTGGCGACTGGGTTCCGGTTTCACTTCCGGGGAGAATCCGTAATCTGTTTCAGAATGTTGAGATTGTTGCACTTGGAGGAGCGACGGAAGGCAGTATTTGGTCCAATCATTTCGAGATCCCAGAGATTGTGCCGGAAGATTGGAAGAGTATTCCGTATGGGAAACCGCTTGCAAACCAGAAGTATTATGTTCTGGATCAGAATATGGAAGATTGCCCTGACTGGGTACCGGGAACACTTTATATTGCCGGAGATGGCGTTGCACAGGGATATTTAAACGATAATGAAAAAACAGAAGAAAAGTTTGTTGTTTTAGATAGAACTGGGGAACGATTGTATTGTACTGGAGATGTGGGACGGTATTGGAATGAAGGTAATATTGAATTTCTTGGAAGATTGGATAATCAGGTAAAAATCAATGGATATCGGGTAGAATTGGGCGAAATTGAAGCTGCATTACGAAGGATTCAAGGTATAACTGAAGCGTTTGTTTTTTTTAAAAGGGATAATGCGATAGAAGACATATGTGCTGTATTAGTAGAGGAAAAAAGGTATCGTGACCGGATAGACAAGTTTTATAAGGAAATGTTAAAAAAAGATCTTCCGATCTATATGATTCCAACAGAATATATTAAAACGAATGCTATTCCGCTTAATTCAAATGGGAAAAAGGATATTCATAAAATTTTGATTGTTGCAGAAAAAAATAGAAAGCCTATTTTTAAAAAGAATAATAATTGTAAACAGCTTACTCAACTTCAGGAGCAATTACTCGCAATTTGGAGAGAAGTTTTAAAAATTGAAAATATTGATATAAATGATAACTTTTTTGAAATAGGTGGAAATTCGATACAGGCAATACAAATTACTAACCAAATGACGGAGAAAATAGGGTGTTTTATGGATATCGGCAAGTTATTTGAGTATCCGACTATCAGCAAAATCGAAAGATATATATTAGAGGAAACGTAATGAGTAAATACATATTTAATAATGATACCGATATTTTGGAGTTTTTGGAGCAACTTAGAGAGAATGGCATTCAAATTTGGGGAGAAGGGGAGAAAATTCGATACAGATCTAAAAACAGACAATTGGCACCGGAAACATTAAGGATTCTTAAAATGGCTAAAGGTCAAATTTTAGATTTCTTTCGAATGATCGAAAAAAATGTGATTCCATTAACATCAATACAAACAGCTTATGTTGTGGGACAAACGGCTGGGTGTGAGTTGGGAAATATAAATGCGCATTATTACATCGAATATACAATAGAATCTTTGGATGTTGAACGACTTGAGCAAATGATAAATCTGGTTATTTCTAAAAATGATGCATTACGGTTGATTGTAACACATGAGGGGAAAGCGAGTTTTTTAGATAATGTGCCATATTATTCTGTGCCAGTTTATTCATTATATGATGGGAATGATAGAGAGCAAAAGCGGCTAGAGAGAAGTCATCATAGGTATAATTATTATAAATGGCCCATGTTCCATTTTTGCGTTGGGAAAACATCAGGAAAGACAAGTGTTTTACATGTAGATTTTGATTGTATTATTTTGGATGCATGGAGTGCAAAATTACTGTTGAACGAGATTTTCAGTTTGTACTATGGAAAAGATGTTAAATTTCCACGAATCTCTTTTATGAATTACATGAGATTAAAAACAGATAAAGGAGATTTGGAAGCTGAAGAATACTGGAAAGAAAAAGTAAAAAATATGCCGAGCTTTCCCAAACTGAATTACCAGAAAAAATTTGCAGAAGTGCAGAATGTAAGATTTGATAGAATTGAATGTGATTTTTCTTTTATAGAAACACAACGATTATATCAGAAAATAAAAAACTATCATTTTACTCCTGCTGCAGTAATTTCTACAATTTTTATGAAAACACTGGCACAATATAGTGAAACTCCAGGACTTTCCATAAATGTAACATTGTTTAATAGACAGTTATTGCATGAAGATGTGAATGGGATACTGGGTGAATTTACTAACAATGCAGTAATATCATACCAAGAAAAAACGGATTCTTTATTGGATGCTATTCGAGCAACTCAAGAACAGATGTGGCGGTTAGTTCAATATAGAAAATTTGAAGGAAGCAATATATTAAAAATGCTTTCTTCAGGTAGAGCAGGAAAAGCGATTATGCCAGTAGTGTTTACTTGTATGCTGGAGGGGAATGTGTCTAAGGTAACAAAAAAAAGATATTCATTCAAAGAAGAATATGCGATAAGCCAAACACCGCAGGTGGTTTTAGATCACCATGTAAGAGATGATTTGGGATATTTGAAGATTTCATGGGATTATATTATTGACATCTTTGATAAACAATATATTACTGATATTTTTGGCACTTATGTAAATAATATAAAGAAATTTATGGAAAAATATTAGGGAGAATAAAAATATGTTTGTAAAAGAATTGGAAATTACTTTGGAAAATGGAATGAAAATTTCAGGAGAATTAGATTTGCCAGAAAGGCAAGGTCAATGGAAAACGATTATTTTATTTCATGGTTCCGGTCCATCTGATCGGCACGCTACAGTTGAATCCATGGGAGGTATAGTATCCCGTAATTTTGATTTATTGAGCGAAGGGTTTGTGAAAGCTAGATATGCGGTATTTCGTTATGATAAAAGAGAAAATTATGATATAGAAATAATTATTCGGGATGCCAGAGAGGTAACGAGATTTGTTTCTGGCTTGTCTGAAGTGGAAGGAATTCTGTTTTATGGATGGAGTGAAGGAGTACGAGTTTGTACAACTTTAGTTTCAGATTTTCCGAATGCGCAGGCTTTGATTCTTCAGTCGGGTATTGCAGAAGGATGGAGTTCCTATTTCTCTTATATATTGCGCGAACTTACAGTAGAAAAGTTGAAAGAGTTGGATAACAATAATGATAGCATATTAGAAATTTCGGATTTTTTGAATTGCATACCGGACTCCACATCTATCTCTTTCTCTCTGTATTTACTTATTCTTGGTACGGATAAGGAGGGAAATATGAAATTTAATGAAGAACTTGATCCAGAAGGGAAAGGAAGATTCAGCATAATAGATAATTGGATACCATTGGCAGATGAAATAGTTGCAGATCCTACTACTTTAATTCGATTTGCTGAAAATGCTCCTGGAGAAACATGGGCAGGAATATTAGATGACATAAAAAAAATCCAATTACCTATTTTAGTACTTCATGGTTTGAATGACGGATGGATTTCTCCGGTAGAAGCTGTGCAAATAGCAAAGGCAGCAAGGAATAATGCAGATATAATTTTGTTTAAAGGGTTGGGACATTCACTTTCTAAGGTAAGTTCTCCATTAAAGGATGAAGGCGGTACTATAGAAGATGAGGTTATTGTGAGAGTCGTAGAATGGCTTAAAAAGAATGTGGAATAGTTGAGGAAAGGAAATGTATATGATGAACGATCGAGAGTTTTCTAATAGAAAGGAAACATTACATGGAGAATTTTATGAAAATGCATTGAAATATCCAGAGAGAATTGCGCTTATCTATGAAAATGAGAAAGTTTCTTATAAGATGTTGCGTTTATATGCGTTGCGTGCAGCAAACTATATGTGGCAAAGAGGAGTAAGAAGAAATGATAAGATTGTAGTTATATTGCCGAGAGGTATTGGACAAGTAGCTGCATTGTTAGGAATTCTTGCAATAGGTGCAGCGTATGTTCCGATTGCGATGAAGCAGCCGTTAGGACGTCGGAAAAAAATCATAGAAAATGTCAAGCCGGCTCTTGTATTGCAGGATGAAGCCTTTTTAGAAGAGAATCCATGGACTGGGTGTATTGAAAATAATTCAAAAGATACTGCCTATATTATTTATACATCGGGCTCTAGCGGAGAACCTAAAGGAGTAGAAATGAGTCATGTGGCTGCAATGAATACAATAGAAGAAATTTTACATATGTGGAATATTGGTGCGGAAGATTCCGTATTAAATATATCAGCATTTGATTTTGATTTGTCGGTTTTTGACATATTTGGTCTTTTAACTGTTGGAGGGACAATTGTTTTAATTGATGAAGACGACTTTAGAGATCCAGAAGTATGGAAAAATCTGATAGAGATTTATGGAATTACTATTTGGAATAGTGCCCCCGCGTTATTGGACATGTTTTTGATAATGGGGGAAAATAATCATTTTGGTAAATTGCGGTTGGCATTAGTGTCAGGGGACTGGATTCCTTTATATTTACCGGAGAAATGGTATAAAGTAACTTCAGCAAACTCGCAATTTGTAGCGTTGGGCGGAGCGACAGAAGGCGGAATTTGGTCCAACTATTATTGCGTTTCAAAAGTAGATAAATTGTGGAATTCTATTCCTTATGGGCAAGCATTACCAAAACAGAAATATAGGATTACGGATGAAAATTTTGTGGAGTGCGGAGTTGATATTCCTGGTGAATTGCAAATTGGAGGTGGAAGTCTGGCGAAAGGCTATATTAATGATGAAGAGCTAACAATGAAAAAGTTTATTACGGATGTAAAAGGGGAACGTTGGTATAGAACAGGAGATCGGGGAAGGCGATGGGCAGATGGAACGATAGAGTTTTTAGGGCGAATGGATACCCAAGTAAAGATACGTGGACATCGAATTGAGTTGGGAGAAATTGAAAGTGTATTAAAAAGTATTTCAAGAATAAAAGAAGCCGTAGTTGTTGCTCAGGGGGATAAATACCATAAAGAATTAGTTGCATTTTACTTGGGAGAGTACATTGCAGAGAGTGAAATAGAAGATTATCTTAAGATACATCTTCCTGAGTATTCTATACCGAATTCTATAAACAGATTAGAAAATTTTCCTCTTAATGCAAATGGAAAAGTTGATAGAAGAAGATTGGCAGAATATCAGAAAACTGATAGTGTGGAAATAATGTCTGACAAAGTATTAAATATTGTACTGATGATTTGGGAGGAGCTATTGAAAAATAAAGTGGCTGATTTGGATGAGAACCTTTTTAAGATAGGTGCAGACAGCTTGCTTGCGGCTAGATTTGTTGCGGCTATTAATGCTCGTTGCGGAATAGAGGTACGCATGAAAGAGGTCTTTATGAATCCATCAATTAACGCACTAACAAAATTGGTTGATAAGAGAAAAAATACAGATATAGCAGAATTTGTAGAAGAGGGGGAAATTTAAAAAATGCAGGACACGAAAAAAGTAGCAGGAGAATTATTAGTAGAGCTTGAAAAAAAAGGCGTTACTTTTGAAACTGTTGATGGAAAATTAAAATATAAAGATTCCAAAGGGAATTTTACAGAAAATTCTAAAGAGAAAGTTAAAAAATATAAAGAAGAAATAATTGAAATTTTGAAGAAAAAACAAACGATAGACGAGTTTATTACGGATAATGATTATGAAACTAATGTATATCCTTTGACTGATGTGCAAGCAGCCTATTTAGTTGGAAAAACAGAAGCTGTGAAGTGGGGTGGAATTGGATGTAAAGGATATATTGAGGTTGATTTTGGTTCCTACAGTGCAGAAGAACTATCAAGAGCTTGGAAAGTATTGGTAAATAGGCATGAAATGCTAAGAGCGAAAGTAACAGAGGTCGGATTTGAAATTTTAGAGAGAGATGAGATTGATTATGAAATTAAAATAGTAAATCTACAAAAAATGGCAGAGAGGGAAAAAGTAGATACTTTATCTAAGATTAGGGAAGATTTTAGTGAATATGTTTTTCATACGGAGGAACCTCCATTATTTAAAGTGCTAATAACGAAGCGTATAGAAGGAAATTTTTTCCATCTACTTGTTGATTTAATTGTTTCAGATTTTGCAAGTGTGCAACTTCTGATTTCTGAAATGGGAGAACTTTTGAAAGGAGCTTCATTAGAAAAAATAAGGTATAAGTTTTCAGATTATGCAATGTTCAATCAACAACGTAAAGGAAGTTTAAAATGGCATCAGGATAGAATGTATTGGTTAGAAAGACTGAAAAAATTACCGGAGGCTCCAATTCTTCCACAAGATGGACGAGCCGCAGATAAGTGTGAAAATACATATGAATTTTATCGATTTCAGAAACATATTAATCAGTCTGACTGGAAACGTATAAAGGAAATTGCAGGAGAATACGGAGTAACAGTTTCATCGGTGCTTATTGGTATATACGCAGAAGTTATTTCAAGGTGGAGTTCGAATAAACATTTTACACTCAATTTACCAATTCAAAATAGACCAACTATCGGAAATAATACTAATTCCATAGTAGGAGACTTTACAGCAGTGAACTTGCTAGAAGTAAATGTAACTCAAAATATGAGTTTTATAGAAAGAGTCAAAGAAATTACAAAAAGATTGATGGAGGATTTAGAGCATAATTCTTTTTCTGGTGTCGAAGTGCTAAGAGAACTGAGTAAAGTGTCTGAAGAAAAGGAATTATTAATGCCGATCGTATTTACAGGGGTTTTGAAGACTGATGGCACTGTAGGCACTATTGAATATGGGTTTAGTCATACCCCTCAAGTATGGATTGATTGTCAGATAGTCGATGAGATAGATTCAGAAGATCAAGAAAAAGGCCTGATGATAAGCTGGGATACAAGAAAAGGTGCGATAAAAGAATCTATTGTAACGGAGATGTTTGAGTCTTTTACTGAAACAATAAGAATACTTGGAATAAAACATTCGGAAGAATGGAAGAATCCATTGGAAATTATAGTGCCAAGTGCGAGTAAGAAAAAAGTAATTTGCGAACGAAATAAAGGTATTACGAATCAATCTCGTATTCAACAGAGATTTGTTAAGTATGCGAAAAAGAATTCTAATAAAACTGCCGTAATAGATGCTGTTGAAACAGTGACATATGGAGAATTGTTGGAAAGAGCAGAATATATAGCAGGTTATTTAAGAAAAGAATTTGTGGAAAATAGAACTGGACTGGTTGCGATAAGAATGAAAAAATCTGTAAATCAAATTGCAGCAGTAATGGGTGTTTTGATTGCTGGATTTTCTTATTTACCTATTGATATAAAACAGCCATTGGCACGACAAGAAAAAATTTTATCAAAAGCAAATGTTATTGTGGAATTGGATGAGAAAAAAGTAAATATGATACTTCAGAATTTGGAATACCGATTAGAAAAGCATCCAGAATTCCAAAATCCTATTGCATATGTAATATTTACTTCTGGCTCTACAGGAGAGCCTAAAGGTGTAGTAATGTCACATACTGCGGCACAAAATACTCTTATATCTATTGAAAATATGTATAATATCTCGGAAGAGGATACAATCCTTGGTATTGCGGAACTGTCATTTGATCTTTCTGTATTTGATATATTTAGTGTATTGGGAGTTGGTGGAACATTAGTATTACCGAATCCAGAAAAAGGACCAGATGCATCCCATTGGGGCAGATTACTTAATGAATACAAAGTGACCTTGTGGAATAGTGTTCCAGCGCAGGCGGAAATGTTAGATGCTTTTGCGTCTAAATCGGAGAGTTATCCGACAGTTAGATTAGTACTGTTATCCGGAGATTGGATAAATACTAGTCTGCCAGGAAGACTAAGAAAGATTATGACCAACGCTCAAATGATTAGTTTGGGAGGCGCTACGGAAGGTGGGATTTGGTCTATATATCATGAAATTGATGAAATAGAAGAAAGGCCTACTATATTATATGGAAAAGCTTTGCTTGGACAGTGGATGGGAGTTGTAGACGAGGAATTGAGAATTTGTCCGGAATATGTTTCGGGGCAAATTGCCATAGGAGGATATTCTTTGGCAGAAGGCTATTTAGGAGATACAATATTAACAAAAGAAAAATTTGTTTATCTGGAAGAAGAAAAGAACAGGATTTATCTCACTGGAGATAATGGAAGATATGTAGAGAATGGCGACATTGAATTTTTAGGCAGATTAGATAATCAGGTAAAAATCAATGGGCATAGAATAGAAATTGCGGAAATAGAAAATGCAATACGTGGAATGCAAAATATTGAAGATTGTTGCGTGGTTTATAATCAAAGTATAGGGAAGGGTGTGCTGATAGCTTTTATAAAAAATAAAATATCGAGCATTTCCTATACGAAAGAAGAATACAGAAAGCAGTTAGCCTTTTTTTTGCCACCAGCAATGATTCCTTCAGAGTTTGTAAATGTAGAGAGTTTTCCACTTTCTACTAATGGCAAAATAGACAGAAAAGGACTGGCAGAGAGTATACAAAAGAACATCAAGGTAAAGCATAATGCAAAAGCAACTTTAATTTCGCAAAAGAAGGAATATGTAGAACTTGCTAAAAGTATCAAAAAAATCGTATGCTCTATTTCTGGAAATGATTATATTGATTATGAAGATAATTTATTAGAAAATGGACTTGATTCTTTGTTATTATCTCAGATTTCTGGGCGCATAGTTAGTGACATACAAGAAGCACAAGGCATGAGATTTGATGAAATATTACGGGCATCGTTGACGATGCCAACAATTATGGGGATTGCTCAGTATATATCGGATTGTAAAAATCCTTCAAAAAATCAAATGCATAGTAATGCAGGAAATCAAACAAGAAATTCATATACTGTTGTATATATATTTGGGGATAACGAAAATGAAATAAGAGATGTTCTTATAGAAAAGTTGAGCGCTTCAAACATAAGTTGTAAGAGAGTGGGAGGGCAAGAAATAATTGAAAGATGTCATGAAGACATAAATGTTAAAAAGAAATATATTATTGCCTTTTCCGAAATGGCTTCTTTATGCATAACTAAGGCAAGTGAACTATTGGGGGAAAACATTATTATTAACCGCATTTTTTTAATAAATCCATCTAAAGCAAAAGAAAGTGATTTATATTTAGGAGATATAAGCATAATTGACGGAAATTCAGTTGCTATTAAATCTTGGGAAAATGCTGTTTTAGGTAACGTTAGAGAATTTGAATCTAATAGTAATGACATTTTTGATATTATTATGAGGGAACTAGAAAATGATAAATAATCGCAGAACAATCTGTATTCTTGGCGGAACAGGTACTGTTGGTGTGACAGCGTGTAAGGTTTTAAGTAAGTTAGGCTATTCATTAAGAGTCAGTGTACGGAATATAGAAACAATAAAAGATACAGGAATGTATATGGCTCCCAACATCCAATTATTTGAACTTGATATTGATAAGGAAAGTAATATTGGAAAATTCTTTAAAGGAAGTGATTTGGTAATAGGAGCAATCGGACCTTCCGCAGACTATAGTGAAAAAATGTTACTTGGAGCAATGGCAGAGAATATTCCGTATGTTGACCCAGGAGGAATTCATTTAATTAGAAAAATGAGGAATTCTACGCATGAAAGGTACCGCTATAGTTGGTTCGGGAATATTTCCGGGGTTATCAGGATGGATGTTGTCTTCTGTGCTTAAAGAAGCTTTCAATGATGACTTAATAGAGATGATTATTGGAGGTGTCTATAATTTTTCAAAAGCTGCCGCAATCGATTATGTGGAAGAAATAAAAAGTTATAAAGCTGGAATTCCTATGGCATGTGTGCGAAATGGAAAAATTTTACCTGCTCAGAAAAGAAGTCCGCTGAATCTTCCAACAAGAATTTCGAAATTATCTATATTGCCATATGTTACAGAAGAAATTCAAGAAATTATACAAGGGAAATATATGCTTAATATTGATTCATATACGGCGGCACCTGTAAGTTTATTTTCAATAGTAAATAAGGCGCATTGTCAAAAAAAAGATTTAGTAAATGCATTAATGGGACAGAAAAATAGCAACCAAAAAGCTTTTATATGGGTAAGACAAAATAAAGGAAATGATAGTAGATGCATTTATTTTGAAGGAAAAAATCCGAGTGTTTTAACTGGCGAAATATTAGCGATTACTGCCAATGCAATATTTGAAATGCCTAGGAAGGATGGAATTTATACAATGGCAAGTTATCTTGAAAAATATCAAGTGTTAGATGAACTTAAAAAAATAGATAAGTTCAAATCAGAGGGAAAGATATGAAGAAAAAACAGATTTTAGTATGTGGAACAGGATTTGGGAAAATTTATTTGAAAGCTATTGCAGAAAGTAAAGAATATGAGCTTATGGGTATATTGGGAAAAGGAAGCGATAGATCCAGACTTCTTTCAAAGAATCTAAATGTGCCAATGTATACGGATATTAAAGAAATAAATCAAAATGTTGATGCAGCATGTGTAGTTGTACCTAATGCGGCTGGAGGTGGAAACGGTGCCAATATAGCTAAAAGTATACTTGCAAAAGGGATACCAACATTATTAGAACATCCTGCTCATGAGGTAGAAATTGTTAATTGTATAAGAGAATCCGGAAGTGCCGCTTTTATGTTGAATCCATTTTATCGGTATATCAAGCCAATTCGAGATTTTTTAGAGGCGGCACAAATAATAAGTAAACATGCTCATCTTATAAATGCATCCTTGGAATGCGCTATACATGTATTATATGATGGAATAGATATATTGGGGTGTGCGTTGGGAGGCTTATCAACATGGAAATTGGGAAATGTAGCAGAATCTTATACAACTTCTATGGCAGGAGGGGGTAACAGAGTTATTAGTGGTATAATTGGAATGGTTCCGGTAACATTTATAGTGAATACCAATGTGGATCGTAACGATATAGACCATCCATTACATTTATATCATAGAATAGAATTGACATTTTCCACAGGGCGGCTCTGTCTGGTCAATACCCATGGTCCGGTAATATGGCTTCCTTTCTTGCATATGCCAAGAGATGAATATGGAACACTAAGTATTAATGTAGAAGAGGAAGTAAATATACCCTCTGGTGTTACTATAGGAAATGTAATGTTACCATCAGTAAAAGAAACGTTTGAACAAATATGGCCGGATGCAGTAAAGAAAGCTTTAGAGATTTTATTTAAGCAAAATAGAACAGAAAAAATGTCCATGGCGCAATATCAAATATATGTATCAAAATTATGGTCTGAAATATGTCAGAAAGTGGGCTATATGAATATCGTTGATTATGACAATTTTGGTGACATAAAAAATATATTTTATGATTTGGAAAAAAGACATTTAATAAAAAAGGAGAATGACGGGATTGAATGAAATTGAGAATGTATACGGAGAGACAGTAGAATTTTATGATTTATCAGCTCTTTCACAGATAGGGAACAAAAAAATTGTTTTAAACAAATTTGCTGATATGGTTAAGGATTTAGATGGAATCATTTTGGATATAGGTGCAGGAACTGGAAAAACAACAATAGAGATGGCTAATATGATATGTGATAAAGAAATAATTGCTTTAGAACCATCGGCTTATATGAGAACAGCGTTTATGGCAAGATTAATGGAGCATAATGAAGTTAAAGAGAGAATTTCTCTATTGCCGATAGATGTAGGTAAATATTCATTTCGAGATAAAATAAGTGGTGTAATGTGCATGGGAGTACTTGGTCATTTAAAAAGGGATGAACAAGAAAAATTATTGTATAAATTAGATAAAAATTTGAATATAAATGTCCCAATCCTGATAGAACTTTTAGAACCGAAATTTCTTGTTGCGCCAGTAGGAAGCAGAATATCGGTGGCTACTCAAGGAAGATTGCGCTATGAGACGTATATTACCGATATAAAGCAAGTGGGGATGGATCAATGGACATGGAGATTGACCTATAAAGTTTTTTGTGGTAAAAACATAGTTAGTACTGTAGATAGCCTAATGTCGTGGAATTATCAGAGTGTGGAAAAAATTTTAAACCAATTGACAAAAATGCACTTTAGAACAGCTAAATTATCAGAAACATTATTACTTGCAATAAAAGCACGATAAATATGAACTTCAGATAAAATTAACTCTCGAACTGTCAGGTGTTCCTAAAATGCCATATTTATAAGATAATTTAGCGATGTGCAGGGAGAATAATGAGAATTAATATTAAATTGTCAGTACAATGGGTTTTAAAAGTGACTTTATCGTCTTGTGAGATGCAGAAAGAAATGGAAGTAAGTGAAGTTTGTAATTTACATTAAGTAGTGTCTGCTTTTTACATGATTACAAAATTTGACTTTTTACTTTGGAAGTTGTAAAATTTAATTAGTCTTATCTAACTTCGGGAGGAATGCTTGTACATGACAAACCAATACATGAATAATCTTTATCGTGATCTGCTCTCTAATTCACCGCAGACAATAACCATAGATATTCCAGCAGACATGGGGACAGGGCAGATTTTACAGGTGGTCACGAAACAGGGAGCAGTTGTTTCGGACTGGAAAATGAATTATTTTTCAGATATGAACGTGCAGGGAGTGAGTAGCGAAGAATACATTCAAATGTTGTTCTGCTTCAATGATGGTGTTTCCTGGAATATTGCAGATAGCCGACAAAGTATCAGCATACAAAAAGGTGAGTCCTGTATTTATCGTGGACACGGGAAAATGGAATATCTGTGCTATTCCAAACAAAACGATTTCCTTTTCAAAAATGTAAAAGTACCACTGTCGTATTTCCGTAAAATTATGAATGACTATTTTGATGTTGGTGAGATTGAGGTTTATCAGAAAAAACTATTGGAAGGTATATCAAAAGTAGGTATTACTCCCTATATGGAGCACATTTTTGCGGAACTGAAAGACTTCACGCAATATCGCGGCGGATTGGGATACCTGTTTTTGGAAAGCAAAGTTTTTGAGTTGTTATCTGTATATTTGAGTGAGATTTTGGAACTGAGTATTCTTGCGTCAACTTATATAGCAATTTCCAGAAGTGACCGAGAATCCATCATAGAAGCGAAGAGAATCATTGACAGTCAGCTTGCTTTGGCACCAAGTTGTGAGGAATTGGCGCGAAAAGTCAATATTAGTACTTCAAAATTGTCAAAGGGTTTTTCCTCGCTGTTTGGAACATCGGTTCATGCGTATATTATAGATCAGCGATTGGAAAAGGCGGCAAGTCTACTATTAGAAAGTAATTTGAACGTAAGTCAGGTGGCAGCATTTGTAGGCTATTCAAAACCGAGTAACTTTGCTGCGGCATTCAAAAAGAAGTATGGGGTAATTCCTAAAAACTATAAAACGGAAAATACGATTGGTTAAAATTAAAAAATACCGATTTTGGGTAGAATAAAACCGTTTTTGGGTTGGAAATGTAGGCGTAAATTGTTATTATATGTGGTGTAGTTAGAAAATGCTAACTACACCATTTTTTAGATAGGAGGATACTGGTATGAGTTCCCAGAAAAAAAGTTCCCGGCTTGAGGGAAAAGATTTAATTACTATCGGCATCTACACCGTCATCTATGTCGTCATTGTTATGCTGGTGGCGATGCTTGGCTTCATCCCCATTTTTATTCCGCTGATGGCGGTGCTGTGTCCTTTGATTGGCGGCATCCCCTATATGCTGTATGTTACAAAGGCTAAAAAATTCGGGATGACTGCAATCATGGGTTTCCTGATTGGCCTAATCATGGTGTTCTTCGGCAACGGCTATCTTACTATGGTAACTGGTCTTGTTGGCGGCCTGTTGGCTGACGTGATCCTGAAAAAGGCAGACTACAAAAGTGCAAAGAGTACAGTTCTTTCCTGCGGTGTGTTCAGCATCTGGGTGTTTGGCAACTTTGCTCCCATTTTCCTGAACCGTGAAAGCTATATGGTAATGCTGACTGAAGGATACGGCGCTGAATATGCAGCTACCCTTAATACATATATGCCTATGTGGATTGCGCCTATTTTGCTGGTTGCCTGCTTTGTGTTTGGCCTTGTCGGAGGTATGATTGGGAAAGCCATTTGCAAAAAGCACTTCCAGCGTGCCGGTATTGCATAATGGCGCGGGAAATTCTGCTCAGCAAAAAAACAGAACAAGGGTTGCGGCTCGATCCGCGTACAAAACTGTTGCTCATCTTCATCATAAGCATTTTTGTCATGGGTGGAACAGGCGGAGAAGCTATGGGACTGATCCGCCTTGTTCTTTGTGTGGTTCCGGCTATATTGCTGCTTACCTCGAAACAATGTGCAAAAGCTGTGGGCTATATTGCTGTGTTTTCTGTTTTTTATGCTGTCCAAATTTATGTTTTGCCGCACCTTACGGGGATATTGAATTTCCTTGTTCTGTTTACAATAGGATTCTTCTGCCGAATCCTTCCCAGTGTTGCGATTGCTGCCTATGCAGTGAAAACAACAACGGTCAGTGAATTGATTTCCGGCATGGAAAGAATCCATATGCCTAAAGAAGTGACGATCCCCTTAACGGTCATGTTCCGCTTCTTTCCAACTGTCTTTCAGGAGTCAGAAGCAATCAGTGACGCTATGAAAATGCGTGGGATTAAACTTGGAGGGAAAAAATCTTCAAAAATATTGGAGTATAAGCTGATCCCGATGATTACCTGCTCCGTGAAAATCGGTGAGGAACTTTCCGCTGCGGCAATTACCCGTGGCCTCGGCGCTCCTGTCAAACGCACAAACATTTGCCAGCTTAAATTCAATTTTGCCGATGTGGTGCTGATCTTGTTTTGTTGCTTTGTAGTGTTTTGGGCGATTGCTTCCCCGATAATTTCCGCAGGAGGGATTTTGCCATGATAGATTTTCAAAATGTTTCTTTTTCTTATGGTGAAGAATCCAGCGGCGGAGGGATTAGAAATGTCAATCTCACCATAAACACAGGGGAATTTGTTTTACTCACGGGAGAATCCGGCTGTGGGAAAACAACGATTACCCGTTTGGTAAACGGGCTGGTGCCTCATTATTACGAGGGCAAATTAGAGGGCGATGTCCTTCTGGACGGAAAAAGCGTATCAGATACGCCGCTTTATGACTTGGCTGCTATGGTGGGATCTGTATTCCAGAATCCCAAAAGTCAGTTTTTCAACGTGGATACGGATAGTGAATTAGCCTTTGCCTGTGAAAATTTAGGCTATCCTCAGGAGGATATCCTGAAAAGGATTGACCGGACAGTTTCCGATTATCATATTGAAGATTTGATGGGGCGAAGCGTGTTTGCTCTGTCCGGAGGCGAAAAGCAAAAAATAGCCTGTGCTTCATCAAGTGTATTGCTGCCGGGAATTATGGTCCTGGACGAACCATCTTCTAATTTGGATATGGCTGCTATTGATGACCTGCGGCAGGTCCTAAGCCTCTGGAAAAAGCAGGGCAAAACAATTCTGATCGCAGAACACCGCCTTTACTACCTTCACGATCTTGCAGATCGTGTGCTGTATGTAAAAGATGGGGAGATTGAACGGGAATACACGCCTGCTGAATTTGACAGCTTATCGGATGGCACTCGAAAAGAAATAGGGCTGCGGCCGTTTTCTCTCTCGAAGTTGAAGCCTGCGAATCAGTATCAGGCGCATACAGCTAAACAGATGGAATTTCAAAATTTCTGCTTTGCGTATAAAAAGCGGGAACCGGAAAGCCTCCATATTCCGAGTGCAGAACTGCCTGTTGGAGAAACGATTGCCATTATCGGTCTGAATGGCGCTGGAAAATCTACTCTGGCCCGCTGTATTTGCGGACTGGAAAAGAAGTGTGGCTTTTTGCAGGTTGAGGGGAAAACCCTTGATTGGAAAGCCCGGCTCAAACATTGCTACATGGTAATGCAGGATACCAGCCATCAGCTATTTACCGAAAGCGTGGCGGATGAAGTGCTTCTGAGCATGGACAACAAGGATGAAACTGTTGTGGATAAAATCCTTAAACAGTTTGATCTGCTGGAATATAAAGACAGGCACCCGCTTTCTCTTTCCGGCGGGCAAAAACAGCGGGTAGCGATCGCGTCTGCCATTGTGAGTAACCGGGAGATCATTGTGTTTGACGAACCAACAAGCGGGCTTGATCTCAAACATATGAGGGAAGTTGCGCGGAGTTTGAAGTCACTCGCGGATCAGGGCAAAACGCTTCTTGTTATTACGCATGATCCGGAGTTGGTGATGGCGGGATGTTCGTATGTAGTCCATATGGAAAAAGGGCAAGTAAAAGAAAGCTATCCATTGGACGAATCCGGCAGTAAAAAGGTTTTGGATTTTTTCCGAATCCGCCAGTGAATTTTAGAAATTATGAATGTCAGGGCCGCCTTGACTGGACAGAAAGATAATGATAAGAGGCCGCTTTACTTTGGCGGCCTCTTGTTTTTGAAGCACAGACAGTACGGCTCAATATAAGGAGGGCTTATGTTCAAAAAAATCTTTGAGTACGCAGGGCCATATAAGAAAAATATGTATGTGGCCACGGTTGTCGTACTGGTCAGCGTTCTTACGGGTATCCTGCCTTTTGTGCTGGCCTATCAGGTCATTTCGCCATTGGTTATGGGCGATTCTGTTGAAACAGAATTTGTTTTATTGCGTGTTATAGGGGTTTTGATCTGTCTTGTTTTGCAGGCGTTTTTTTATGGATGGGGATTATCAATTTCTCATAAAGCAGCATATAACACATTGTTGCGGCTGCGGGTATCTCTGCAAAAGAAGTTTGAGAAACTTCCCCTTGGCATTGTGGAGGAAAAAGGGACAGGGACAATCAAAAAGCTGTTTGTCGATGATGTGGACAGCTTGGAATTGCTCCTTGCTCATTCAGTCCCAGAGGGTATCGCAAATTTACTGATCCCGCTGGTGATTTATGTTGCTATGTTTTGTGCGGACTGGAAACTGGCTCTTATGTCTTTGGCCTCTATCCCGATCAGCCTGCTCTCCATGGTCATTATGTACTCTGTTGGAATGAAGCGCATGGGTCCCTACTATCAGTCTGCACAGAAAATGAACAACACGATCATTGAGTACATCAATGGTATGGAGGTTGTCAAGGTTTTCAACCGGGAGAGCGAATCTTACGAGAACTTCCGCAAGGATGTAACGGACTATCGGGATTATACCTTGGCATGGTATAAGGCCGCCTGGCCCTGGATGGCGATATACGGAAGTCTACTGCCCTGCACTGTTATTCTGACTTTGCCTCTTGGGGCATGGTTTGTTCTCTGTGGCATAAGCACTTTACCTGATTTGATTTTAGTCCTCTGCCTTTCCCTCAGCATTGGGATTCCTCTCCTGAAAGCACTGGGCTTTATGGAGACGATTCCGAATCTGAATTATAAGATCACGGCACTTGAACAGATGTTAAATACGGCACCGCTGCAAGCTGCTGAGGATGATTTCCACGGACAGGATTTTAACATTTCTTACGATCATGTTTCCTTTGCGTATCAGACGACACAGCCTGGCCCAGATGGGAAACCGATAATAGCGGAAAACGAAGTCCTCCACGATATTACCTTTGTGGCACAAGCAGGACAAAAAACTGCCCTAGTTGGTGAATCCGGTTCTGGCAAGAGCACCCTTGCAAAACTGTTGATCCACTACTATGACCCGCAGAAAGGGAGCATTTCCATTGGCGGGCATAAACTTTGTGATATGAGCCTGGAGGCATTGAACAGCCGCATTTCCTATGTGGCTCAGGATCAGTACCTGTTTAACACCTCCCTGCTGGAAAATATCCGTCTTGGACGTTTGGATGCTACCGATGAGGAAGTAATGCAGGCGGCGAAGAAAGCCCGGTGTATGGAGTTTCTGGAAAAGCTGCCGCAAGGTATTCACTCCATGGCGGGCGATGCGGGGAAAATGCTTTCCGGGGGGCAGCGCCAGCGAATTTCCCTGGCGCGGGCAATATTGAAGGATGCCCCGATTGTAGTGCTTGACGAGGCTACGGCCTATGCTGATCCAGAAAATGAGGAAAAAATGGAGGCTGCTATTGCGGAGCTGGTGGAGGGAAAAACCTTGGTAGTTATCGCTCACAAACTTCCCGCTATAATGAACGCAGATCAAATATGCGTTATGGATCACGGAAAGATGGTGGCAACCGGAAAACATCAGGAGCTGATTCAAGCTTGCCCAGAATACCAAAAGTTGTGGAAAGCGGCTCAGGACAGCGCCGAGTGGAAAGTATCTACTGCAAAGGAGGGAAGATAAATGTTTGCATTGATTTCAAGAATCCTGAACCTCTCCGGGAGGTATAAAAGCCGTATTCAGGCTGCATTTCTATGTGCATTTGTCGAGTCCATTCTCTCCAAAATGCCGATCTTCATGGCGTTTATTGTCTTGGCCGGGTTTGCTGATAATACGCTGACTGGAAAGACCTGTCTGTTTGTCGGACTTGGATTATTAGCTGTTGTAGTGGTTCAGACAGTGGTTCACTATTTGAGCGACCGTCTGCAAAGTGCCGCTGGATTTATGATCTTTGCTGATAAACGGATGGAGTTGGGAAATCATTTAAGAAAAATGCCGATGGGTTACTTTACATCGGGGAATATTGGAAAAATCAGCTCTGTTCTCAGTACGGATATGGTATTCATTGAGGAAGTTTCTATGAGTACCATTGGCAACATGATGAGCTATATGCTGTCTACTTTGGTTTTAGCTGTTTTTATGTTCGTACTGGATTGGAGACTTGGGCTGATTGCGGTAATCATTACCTTGCTGGCATCACTGGTTGCAAAATATATGAATAAGGTTTCCTTCAAGGAGGCTGTCGGGCGTCAAAACCAAAGCGAGAATTTGACGGATGCGGTCTTGTCTTTTGCTGAAGGAATTGGGGTTATCAAAAGTTACAATCTGCTCGGAGAAAAATCTGACGAATTAACGGAAAACTTCAAAAAATCAAGGGATGTCAATACGAAGTTTGAGCAGAAAATGACACCGTGGACCACTGGCTTAAACATTCTCTATGGCGTGGGTATTGCCGCTATCTTCGGTTTATCCGTTTTTTTACATCAGGAAGGCGTACTCTCCCTGGCTTATCTTTTGGGCGTGCTGCTGTTTGTCTTTGATCTCTTTGGACCTCTGAAAGCTCTTTATGGAGAAGCAACCCGACTGACCGTGATGAATGCCGCATTAGACCGCATTGAAGCTGTTTTGGACGAGCCCGAACTTCCCGATAACGGAAATCAACATATTCTGTCACAGGCACAGCCGGATCAGCCAGAAGTACAATTTAGCGATGTGGGCTTCGCCTATCAGGACAAGGAAGTCCTGCACAACATCAGCTTCTCTATGCAGAAGAATACCATGACCGCACTTGTGGGACCGTCTGGCGGTGGCAAATCCACGATTGCGAACCTTCTGGCGCGGCTGTGGGATGTGAAATCCGGCAAAGTGACAATCCGTGGTACAGATATTCGGGATGTACCTCTCGCCGAACTGATGGAACAGATCAGCATGGTTTTCCAGAGGGTGTACTTGTTCCAGGATACCATTTACAACAATATCAGCATGGGTAAACCGGACGCTACCGAGGAAGAAGTCTATGAGGCTGCAAAAAAAGCCCGCTGCTATGATTTTATCATGGCGCTGCCAGATGGATTCCAGACAGTCATCGGTGAAGGCGGCGCTACTCTGTCCGGCGGCGAAAAGCAAAGAATCTCTATCGCCCGATGCATTTTGAAGGACGCACCGATTGTCATTCTGGATGAAGCGACTGCAAGTGTTGATACCGATAATGAAAGCTATATCCAGGAGGCAATCAATGAGCTGGTAAAGGGTAAAACATTACTTGTGATTGCACATCGCCTGAATACCATCCGTCAGGCAGATCAGATTTTGGTGATCTCTGATGGACGGATCAGCGAACAGGGAACCCATGACGAGCTTATGGCAAAAGCCGGGATTTATCAGGATTTTGTAAATATCCGTAAAAAGGCTTCCGGCTGGAGCCTTGCATAAAGGAGGAACCGATGAAGATTCATGCGTCCGGGGAGGATTATCTGGAGGCTGTGCTGATTCTTCAAAAGAAGCAGGGTATGGTCCGATCCATTCATCTTGCCCGGCACATGGGTATTCCAGCAAACCGAGCATCAGCCATGCAGTAGGTGTGTTAAAGAATGGCGGTTTCCTGACTGTCGATGAAGATGGATACCTCAATCTGACTAATGCCGGGCGGGAGGTTGCCGAGAAAATTTATGAACGCCATCAGTTCTTTACGGAGCAGCTTGTAGCTGTCGGGGTTGATCGGGAAACTGCAGAAAGAGATGCCTGTCGGATAGAACATGTAATCAGTGAAGAAGCTTTTGAAAAATTGAAAACTTCGGTTGAAAAAAAGTATTAGTACAATGTTGATTCACCGAATCTTTTATGTTCATCATACTATAGAATTGTTGAGAAACGTGAAACAGGGTATGAAACTCGTATACTAAAAGACATTCAGAGTGGAATTACACTAGAAACACTTATGGCAAAAGGACATAGGAAAACGCCGGAAGAAAAAGCAGCTGTTGCGAAACAAAAGAGGAAACAGAGGCGAGCAAAACGGAAAAAAGAAGCAAGAGATAATCTGACCAAAGAAGAGATCTTGCAAGATGACCGATTTTTCTGTATTGCTGGTTATACCTCCGGAGGTGCACCGTATGGTGTCACCTGGGAGGAAAAGGATTTGAAACCTTGGGAAGATTTGGAAGAAAATGAGTGAGTTGCCAGTGCAATCTTATTTTTCTCTTGTGACAGAAACAGGTTCCTTTTTTGCCGGAAGTAAGTCTGAACTGATCTCTGGAGCATCGAGCAGTACAGTGAAATTTTGCTGAATGATCTCTAGGGTTTTCTGCTTTTTCTGCACTTCCTGTTTTTCCCGGACAGTAGCATCCTGTTCAGATTCAAGATTTTCAATCCGCTTCTGGATTTTATTAGAGCTTGGGATTTTGGTGATACCGATATTCTGAAGCTCTTTTTTTAGTGAATCGTGGAGCTGGTATTCTGCCTGATGTTTGGTGCGGTATGCTTTTGGATTTTTAGCAGATTTACAATCTTCAATTACTTTACGACAAAGCCGGTAAGAATTGCAGTGTTTCTGAATGACTTTCTGCGTGCTCAGCTCACTGTTGATTTGTGCTATTCTTTGGTCGGCAACTTTCACAGAAGCTTCAATGTCAGATACATGCTGCCTGAAATCGTCATAATTCAGCAAGTTATTTTCGGAAAGATAGTTGAAGGTGCGGGCTGCCTCTTTTAGATTATTGAGCTTTGCCCATCGTTCAAATCCCTCTCGATTTCCAGTTGTGACATAAGTGGAGATATTGATATACAAGCGAGCTTCTCTGGACAGATGTCTTGGAGTTTTTACTTTGCTACGATTTTTAGCCAGACGGATGCGAACATTTTCTTCGGAATAATAGCTTCCGAGAGATTTCATATAAGTGAAGTTCTTCTGCTCCGGTGCACGGAAGGACAGGTGCTTTCCCTGCCGGACTTCATATCCGGCTAATTGCATCTTTTGCAGAAATTCCTCATAGTTGATGGAAGTCCAGATTGATTTATCAACTGCGACACGTAGCTTGGCTTTCCAACTGGTGCCACGATGATATTCCATGTTCTCTTTATAGCTTTTACCTTTTTCTCCGGTTGGCATGCTGGTGGCAAGTCCATTTTCATGGCAGATACGATTACTGATTCTGCAGAGTTTATGGTAGCTCCGCTTATTGGAAACATACTTGTGATGATCAACAAAGCTTGCAGCGTTGAAGATGATATGATTGTGAATATGATTTTTGTCAACGTGTGTGCTGATCACGTACTCATATTTTCCTTTCAGCACTTCGTCAGCAAATTGTTGACCTAAGCGATGGGCATTTTCGGCATCAACTTCTCCAGGTTTAAATGATTGGATCAGATGAAATGCCAGGTTATCGCCTTTATCCATTCCATTCTTTTTTGCCATTTCTCTTGTCATAGAAAATTCAAGATCTGCAGTTTCCGGGGAACAGCCAAAACTGGAAACTAACAGTTTTTCATCTGTCTTATCTGGATTTGTAATATAGTCCAGAGCTTTCTTGTCAGTTACCTTAATGGGGAAGATTTTAAGATACGCCATAATTCTTTCACCATCTCTTTCAATTCTTGCATTTCTTCTGGATATAGATCTCCGGTGGTATTTACCTTTTTTGCAATCTGGTTGATATTTACACCAATCTTGTGCATTTCCTCATACTGTTTCTTCAGTGGGGTGGTATCGGTGTTGACGATGTAACCGTCGATTGCCATCTTACGCAGATAAGCTCCCATGTTTTTGGTTTTTGATTCTATCATCTTCCTGCGTATAAGCTTCCTTTCTTCTTCGGTGACATAAAAATGGATTTCTTTGTTTCTCTTTCTTTCAGCCATTGGTGGGTTCTCCTTTCTGAGAGGACAGTAGTATCGTTGCTTTCAACGTTTTTCAATTTAGGGCAGGGTACCCTAAATTGGGATTTCCCGGAAGTGTATCCTCACTTCCTGTCCTTGCTGTTTTACCCCTCTATTAGTTAAAGTCAGGAGAACCGGGAAAATGCAAAAGAATTTGGCAGGTAGCACGGGAAGTGAAAATATGGTATGATTATGGGCAGGATATCAGGAGAATCAGGAGTTGAATAGATTGTGAAGAAAGAAGAAATTTTTGAATATGTGAAGAAACAGTATGGTACGATGCCGGAGTATTTATGGGCACAATCACCAGATAATGCTGTGTTGCGACATAAGAATGGAAAATGGTATGCTGTGGTCATGAGCGTTGAAAAATGCAAACTAGGATTAGAAGGAAATGAATTTGTCGATATTATGGATGTAAAATGTGATCCGGAAATGACAAGTATGATTATTCAGACCTTTGGATTTTTGCCAGGATACCATATGAACAAACAGCACTGGATCACAATTTTACTGGATGGTTCAGTAAGTGAAGCAAAGACATTAGATTTTTTGGATATGAGCTATGATATGATTGATGGGAATAGAGGAAAGGAAGAATGATGAGAAAGGTAATCGTATATTCATCTGTGCATCATGGAAACACAGAGAAATTAGTAAAGAGCATTGCAGAAGAGTGTCAGGTTGATTTGATTGATGCTGTAAAACAGCCAGATGCAGATCTGAGCAGTTATGATACGATTGGGTTTGCATCAGGAATCTATTTTTCAAAATTTCATCAGTCGATATTGGGATTTGCAGAGAAGAATCTACCGGACGACAAAGGGGTATTTCTGATCTGTACTTATGGTGGAAGTGCAAATTATAAATCCATAGAGCAGATTTTGGGCAAGAAGCATTCTACAGCAATCGGAAAATTCGGATGCAAGGGCTATGACACATTTGGCCCATTTAAACTGGTGGGTGGTATAGCAAAAGGACATCCAGATGGAAAAGATATAAAAAATGCAGTTGAGTTTGTAAAAGGACTCTAAATAGTTTAGCGAAAAAGAAAAACCGGGGAACAGTCCTCGGTTTTCTGATATTTGCGGTTCAGTCTTCAATTTGAAAAATCTCTTCTACTGGCATTTTCAGATAATGTGCCAGACGGATTGCAATTTCGAGAGAGGCATTTCGCTCACCACGCTCAATGCGTCCGATGGTATCACTGCAAGAACCGACAGCTTTTGCAAGATCTGCCTGAACGAGATTTCGTTCTTCACGGATATCTTTAAGTGTGTTGTTAATTGCCATTTTATCACTTCCTTTATTATTTTCAGCAAGAGCAGGCTAGAAGTCTGCAGTTGATCTTTAATGAAAACCAGGGATTTCTGCTCCTTTGCATTTTCCGATTACTTTCCCAAAGATTTTAAAAGAATCAGATTCATAAATCTGGATTGGATGATACTTTTCATTCAATGAAACCAGATAAACTCCATCCGGACCGTCATGTAGCTCTTTGATATAGGTATTGCCATTGAGATAGAAGATACCGATTTCACCGTTGGAGATACTGTCTTGTTTATGAACCCATGCAACATCTCCGGTATGATACATTGGTTCCATACTGTCACCAGATATACGGATTCCAAAATCCGTCTTTTCAGGTGCGAGATGACCGACATTGTAACTTTCTTTTACACTGTCTTCAATATAATTTCCAGTACCGGCAGAAGCTGGCTCTACTGCAATCGGCTGATAATTTTCAAATGGAATGATATCGGCTCTATGCGGAAGATACTTTCTGGACGCCCGCAGAAGATTGGCAAATTCAATAATCTTAGCTTTGCCGTCTTCATTCAAATTTTCCATGACATGATCAAATGGATTTTCACCTAAAAATTCTTCGTATATATCTTCAATATCTAAAATCTGACAAACTGTCAGGATTGTGTGTAAGGAGGGTTCTCTTGTTAGATTCTCCCATTTGGAGACTGCTTTCGTAGTAACTTCAATTCCTTCCTGAGCAAGTAAGTCCACCAGATCCGCCTGGGAGTAGCCTTTCCTTTTTCTGTTTTCTACTAATACTTCTCCGAAAGCACGCATATGTTCGCCTCATTTCTTTTTGATTTTTCTATATGCATTATAACCCGAATAAAATCAAAAATCAAGAAAAATCTCCGAAAAGGAGATAATACGACCAAGATGTCGCTTGACTATCTCCAATACGGAGATATATACTAAGCATACAGAAATTGATAAGACAATAAACCAAACAGAGAGAAGGTGGTGGAGTTAATGGGAGACAGGACAATTCTTCATAGCGACATGAATTCATTTTATGCAAGTGTGGAAATGCTGCATCACCCGGAATTTGCCGGAATGCCTCTTGCAGTTGGCGGTGATCCGGAAGCCAGACATGGAATTGTGCTGACAGCAAATTATATTGCAAAGCGAAAAGGTGTAAAGACCGGAATGGCATTATGGCAGGCAAAACAGATTTGTCCGGAAATCATTTTTGTGCCACCACGGATGGACTTGTATTTGAGATTTTCACAGATGGCAAGAGAAATCTATTCGGAGTATACGGACAAGATCGAGCCATATGGGATTGATGAAGCCTGGCTGGATGTATCAGCCAGTAGAAATCTGAAAGGAAGCGGAATAACGATTGCAAGAGAAATCAGCCATCGGATTAAATACGAACTGGGTGTAACGGTAAGTATTGGAATTTCCTGGAATAAGATTTATGCGAAACTTGGTTCAGATTACAAAAAGCCAGATGCGATTACAGAGTTTAACCGGGAGAATTATAAAAGTATGATTTGGCAGCTTCCTGCATCGGATCTGCTTTATGTTGGAAGACAGACTCGGAAGAAACTTCAGAAGCTGGGGATTCGAACCATTGGGGAACTTGCAGAAAGTGATGAAGCAATGTTAGAAAGCCATTTTGGAAAGATGGGAATTGTGTTATGGTCATTTGCAAATGGCTGGGACGATGATCCAGTTTGCAAAGATGGGTATACAGCTCCGGTGAAGTCAATTGGTAATAGTACCACAACTCCAAGAGATTTAGAAGATGATCTGGATGTCTGGATCATTCAGATGGCACTGGCAGAAAGCGTTGCAGCAAGATTAAGAAAACATGGTTTTAAATGCAAAACGATAGAAATTACGGTCCGAGACAATGGCTTGTTTCGTTTTTCGAGGCAGAAACAATTACATCATCCAACAAATATAACAGATGAGATTGTTACAGCAGCATTTCAATTGTTTAAGGATTATTATAAATGGGAGCATCCAATCAGAAGCCTTGGTATTCGAGCAGTAGATCTTGTGTTGGATGATATTCCCGTCCAGTTGGAACTTTTTGGTAATCAAGAGAAACAGGAAAAATTGGAAAAGATGGATCGCACTGTAGATGAGATCAGACGACGGTTTGGTTATTTCAGTATACAGAGAGCAGTTATGTATCAGGATAAAGTCTTATCCCACTTGGACGCTGGTACACATACAGTTCATCCACACAGTTATTTTCATGGATAATGGGAGGGATAGATTTGAAACAGACATTAACCAGAAAACAGGAAGAAAGCTATCAGTGCATTTTGAATTATACGAAGGAGCATGGATATCCGCCGACAGTTCGGGAATTTGGAAAACTGATTGGAGTAAGATCAACGTCATCTGCTTTTTCCAGAATTAAGCAGTTGGAACAAAACGGATATATCCGAAGGATTCCGGCATCGCCAAGAGCAATAGAGATCTTATAGTGAGGTGTCGGTATGAATAAAGTGTATGTAGATGTAGTGGCAGAGTTTCGGAAAGACGGAAAACTGGTTCCTATATTTTTCACCTGGGAAGATGGAAGAAAATATAACATTGACAGAATTTTGAAAATTGAGCGATGTGCCAGCAGAAAGGCAGGCGGTGTAGGAATGGTGTATACCTGTATGATACAGGGACAGGAAAGCCATTTGTTTTATGAAGTGGATAAATGGTTTATGGAGAGAAAAACAGCATAAGGAGAGATTGGTATAGACGATATTATTTGGATTATTAACCGGCAGGGATAGTCACTTTCCCTTTATATTCCTGTAGGTTTTACATAAGAAGATGGATTCCGGTCAGCAAAGGCAGCTCCCACAATGCCTTTTGGATATCCGCTTCTGCAAGTTGTAGTAAGTAATTGCTTCCCATCAAAATCATGGGGAAAGCGAACTGGTCTGAAAGACCGCCAGTTAGTGTGATGATGATAAGGAGATTTTGAAACTGATGACAGACAGAGATTATGCAATTAAATCAATGAAAGAGATTACCTTCCAGATGGCAAGCCATGCACAGGATTATCTGGAAGTAACGATGGAGAGACATTATACAGATATCAAGGAACTGATGACAAGCTATCAGAAATTGATTTTGGAAAATCAGATTGTGTTAGAAGAATTGGATATGGAGTGCCAGGAGAAAATCAATGAAGATATGGCATATGCGTTGAGTTATCTGAGCATTTATAACAATCAGCTGAATGTGCCAAAGATGCACCGGGAAATGAATAACCTGATGATTATTTACGGCTTGTCAGATATGATCTATCGTGGAATGACACTGGTAAAGTTCTATGCACCGAATGGTGTGATGCTCAGTGAGATTCTTCATTCCTGCTTTTGCAGTCATTATAATAAGACAGATGTGGAAGTACAGCAGGAGTTAGGCGTAGGCAGGACTTCTTTTTATAAAATGAAGAAGCAGGCACTTGGATATTTAGGATTTTATTTTTATGAGATAGTGGTACCGCAGGCAAAAGATAAAAGATTTAAACCATCACTGGGCGTTGAGGAAGAGTAGGTGAATAATATGAGATACGAAGATTCGATGAAGGGTGTAGCTGATCAGATAATCAAAGAACAGCAGCGAGCCAGTAAAATTAAAAACAATCCAGAAGAATTCCATTGGCATGACGAATATGCAACGTTGAATTTCTTTCGGTTTATCTGTAAAAATATCGGTAACTTGGGAAATGGAGAAATTGAAAAAATGGTCACACGCTTAAAGCACATAGATCAGAAAGCAGTGGAAAACCATGTGAATGGTGCTGTCTGGGCATTTGATTATGATAAGATGTTCTGTGTACTGATGGAAAATGAAATTTGCCGAAAGGTGTGTGAAAAGAATAAATATAATAGTTGGACGAAGCTGATTGGACAGTATTGTGTTTCAATGGCTTAAAGATGAAGAAAGTGTTGCTGGA